>PMCF01000215.1 GCA_003154115.1 Anaerolineae bacterium | reverse complement strand
GATCGCAAGCTGGTGGCGCAGTATCAAAACCGCATCGGACCGCGCTGGTTCCAGCCGCTAGCCGACGTGATGAAGCTGCTGAGCAAAGAAGAGATCATCCCGGAGAACGTCGATCCCAGATTGTTCATCGGCCTGCCGCTGCTGGCGCTGGCTTGCGCGTTAACCGCCGCGCTGTATGCGCCGCTGCTCGGCTTCCAACCCGTGCTGAGCTTTGAAGGCGATCTGATCGTCACGGTGTATCTGCTCAGCGTGGTGACGATGAGCCTGGCACTAGCAGGTTCTAATACCGCCGATCGCTTCTCGCTCATCGGCGCGGTGCGCACGTTGACGCAGTTGTTCTCGTACGAAGCGCCATTCTTGCTGGCGCTGCTAGGCCCGGCCATCGTGGCGGGCAGCTGGCAGATCAGCACGATCAACGCGTTCGCGGGCAATCACTGGATCGTGCTCACCCAACCGATCGGGTTTGTGATCGCCCTCATCGGGTTGATGGGCAAGTTGGAACTGCCGCCCTTCGACGCGCCGGAAGCCGAGACGGAAATCGTCAAAGGCGCGCTGACGGAATACAGCGGGCGCGGACTGGCGTTGTTCCAACTGGCGAAATCGGTGGAGTTGGTCGTCGGGCTAACGCTGATCGCCGCGTTCTACTTCGGCGGCATCGCCAACCCGATCACGTTTTTCCTGAAGACGCTGATCCTGCTGTTGGTGCTGGCGGGGTTGCAATCGTTGTTCGCGCGTTTCCGCATTGAGCAAACGGCCCGCTGGTGGCGGTATGCGTCATTGCTGCTGTTGGTGCAGTGGGTGATCATCGCAGTACTGGGAGGCAAGACGCTATGAAACTTCCTATCGCGGGCATGTTGAGAGATGTGGTGGAATCGCTGTTCAAACGGCCGATGACGGAGAAGTATCCGTTCGAGAAGCACCCCGCGCCTGAGCGGCTGCGCGGCGAGTTGATGTGGAATCCCGAGAAGTGCACCGGCTGCTGCCTGTGCAGCAAGGATTGCCCGTCGAATGCGATCGAGTTGATCACGATCGATAAGAAGGCCAAGCGTTTTGTGATGGAGTACCACGCGGATCGCTGCACGTATTGCGCGCAGTGCGTGCAGAACTGCCGCTTCGACTGCTTGAACATGTCGAACACGCAGTGGGAGTTGGCCGCACTAAGCAGGAAGCCGTTCACCGTGTATTACGGGAAGGACGAAGATGTCCAAATCATTCTGGACAAGCAGGCTGGAGCAAAAACTCCACAGCCTAAGCCAGTTACAACCTGAGCGCGCACGGCGGATAGCCATCGTCGGCATCGGCAATGAGTTAAACGGCGATGACGGCGCAGGCGTCTGGGTCGTACGCAAATTACAGGAAGTGATCGGGCGAGTCAGCGACTCGCCCGTTTTGATCGTCGAGGCGGGCACAGCGCCGGAAAACGTGACAGGCGCGCTGCGCAAGTTCGCGCCGAGGTTGGTCCTGTTGATCGACGCGGCGCAGCTCAACGAGCCGCCGGGGACGATCGGGTGGTTGGATTGGCGCGCTACGACCGGCATCAGCGCCGTCACGCATGGCCTGCCCCTGCACGTCCTCGCGGAATATCTCGTCACCGAGCTTGGCTGCGAGATAACGCTTATCGGAATTCAGCCGCGCGGTAATGCGTTTGACACACCGCTCGCGCCAGAGGTACTCCGCGCAGTAGATGAAGTGGCGCAGACTCTGCGAGCCACCTTGTCGTTCTAAACCTCAAAGACTGCACACGGGGATATCGCAAAACTGTTGGGCGGGCTCAAGGCCCCTTTGGGTGACAATCCGCCGTTCCGAATCGCTGGATTGTCATCCAGCGGGAGCGTTGGCGAAAAAGTCACCAACACTTTTGCGTTATACTCACAGCACACCCTCTCGGTGGTCTTTGATTGGGCTGTGATATACTACGGCCATTCTCAGTTTTTCCCTCGCCAATTGAATCTGCCCAGTGATGTTGTGCCGACAAGTCACTGCTAAAGAATAACAAGGAGACCACTCATGAAAGTTCTACTCATCGGCACCGGCGGTGTCGGCGAAGCGATCGCTATCATCACCCAAGACAGGCCCTGGTTGAAAAAGATGGTGCTGGCCGACTACAGCGTGGCGCGCTTGAAAGAAGTCAGCGAGAAGCTGAACGATGCCAAGAAGTTCCCCGTGGAGCAGCTGGACGCGCGGGACAAGAAGGCCATCGTGAAGCTGGCGCGCGATTACAAAGTCGATCTGATCATGAACGCGGTCGATCCGGTCTTCGCCGAGACGGTCTTCGACGCGGCCTACAAGGCACGCGTCAACTACATGGACATGGCGATGACGCTGTCCAAGCCGCACAAGTTCGATCCGCACCGCAAGACCGGCGTCAAGCTGGGTGATTATCAATTTGAGCGCGCGGCGCAGTGGGAACAGAAAGAGCTGCTGGCGCTGGTGGGCATGGGCATCGAGCCGGGCGTGGCCGACGTGTTTGCCAAGTATGCCGAGAAACATCTCTTCGACGAGATCGACGAGATCGGCGTGCGGGACGGATCGAACATCGAGGT
The DNA here is from genome assembly GCA_003154115.1 of Anaerolineae bacterium. GTDB lineage: Bacteria > Chloroflexota > Anaerolineae > Fen-1058 > Fen-1058 > Fen-1058. The sequence goes on along the minus strand of PMCF01000215.1, from coordinate 1,333 downwards.
GCGCGGTTACACCTTCGCGCCCAACTTCTCGATCTGGACGACGATCGAAGAATGCCTGAATCCACCGATCATCTGGGAAGCCAAGCGCAGCTGGTACACCACCGCACCGTTCAGCGAGCTGGAATCATTTGAGTTTCCTGACGGCATCGGGCCGGTGGACGTGGTCAATGTGGAGCACGAAGAGGTGCTGCTGGTGCCGCGCTGGGTGAAGTGCAAGCGCGTGACGTTCAAATACGGGCTGGGCGACAAGTTCATCAACGTACTGAAGACGCTGAAGATGCTGGGCCTCGACAGCAAGCAAAAGATTCTGGTCAAGGGTTCGTTGATCGCGCCGCGTGACGTGGTGGCGGCCTGCCTGCCGGAGCCTTCGCATTTAGGCGACAAGATGTCCGGCAAGACGTGCGCGGGCACCTGGGTCACCGGCACGAAGGGTGGCAAGGCCAAACAGGTCTATCTGTATCAGGTGGCCGATAACGATTGGTGCATGCGGCACTATGGCGTGCAGGCCGTGGTGTGGCAAACCGCCGTCGGGCCGGTGATTACGATGGAATTACTGGCGACCGGCAAATGGGAAGGCTTCGGCGTACTGGGGCCGGAAGCGTTCGATCCCGATCCCTTCATGGAATTGATGTCGCAGTACGATTTTCCGTATGGCATCAACGAGATGAAGCAGACCCCAGAGGGAATCAGGATCGTCGGCAGTGTGCCCGTTAGCGAGTAGGCGGCATAATCGGAGCAGGCAGTGGAGTTAGATGAGAACGGATGGGCCAGTGGGCCCATCCGTTTTGCTTAGAAACTGGCACTTGCCAATAATAACGCGATACGTTATTATATGAGTGTATGATCAGAACCTTCCGGGACAAAGAAACCGAGCAGTTGTTTCAACGCCAGGCGTCGCGCCGCTTTCCAGCCAATCTGCAGCAGGCCATATGGCGAAAACTGGCGATTCTCAATGCCGCTGAACGCCTGGACGATCTCCGTGTGCCGCCAGGCAATCGACTGGAGAAATTATCGGGCAAACGTGTTGGCCAACACAGCATTCGCGTCAATGATCAATGGCGGGTCTGTTTTGAAGATAGTGTCACCCGGATTTCGCAATTTGGGGTCGGCCGTGTTTGACCGCCTCACGATGGGCCACGATGTAAAAGATCGCCTGACAGGAACGCCCATTCGGGAAACAGCCGATCTCGGGCCTCAGTCTTCGTTTCGGCCACTCTTGGGTAAAATATCTCCCCAGTCATGTGGGGAGGCGAGCCTGTGTCCGAGGATACCACACCACGCCGAAGGTACTGGAAGCGAGCAGTGATTGCCGAGGCGATGTCCCAGTTGGAGG
>PMCF01000040.1 GCA_003154115.1 Anaerolineae bacterium | reverse complement strand
TTCAACATGTTAGCGAACACTACATTGATGGTAAAATAGCCGCACTCCCACCAACGAATGGGGATTTTATCTCAATCGGGGCGACCGCACGTTCGGGTCGCCCCTTGTGATGCTATGGACCCGATTCAAGTTATCGAACTCGAAGACCACGACAATATCGACACGATTCGTGATCGCATCATCACGGCGCAAAGCGCGCGGGTGCTGCTGGTCATTCCGTGGGATTCGCCGTCGCTGCGCAAATCGGTCGATTTGCAAGTGGTGCAACGTTTTGGCGAGGCCAACGGGATCGATGTGGCGATCGTGTCGACCGAAGGCGAGATCCGCACGGCCGCGCATGAAGCGGGGCTGCCCGCCTTCCGATCGGTTAACGCGGCCCAACGCAAAGCTCAGTGGCATAAGCCGCACCACGAGGAAGACGAACTCGCACCGTGGACACCCTCCAAGCGCAAGCGCCGTGAGGCCCGGCGCGCCGCCGTCGAGCGCGATCAAGCCGATGCGCAAGCCCACCACCGCCATCCCGCGTGGATCGCCCTTAAGATCGGCATTTTTGTCTCCGTGCTGTTGGTGATTGTCTTTGCCGCGCTGGCGATCATTCCCGACGCGCAGATCGTGCTCGTCCCGCAATCGACCAAGATTACGGCGGCCATTAACGTGATTGCCGATCCCGCCGCAAAAGAGGTGGATGCGTTGACGGGGCACGTGCCCTCCAGCGAAGTCAAGATCACCGTGCGCGACACCATCACCGTGCCGACGACGGGCAAGAAGAGCATTCCCGAATCTCGTGCGAAAGGGCGCGTCATCTTCGTGAGTCAACTCAATTCGCCGGTGCGGATTTCACAGGGTACCCTGGTGCGCACGACGGCGACAGGGCGTGCGATTCGCTATGTGTTGACGCAGGACGTGGAAGTTCCGGCAGGCATCGGTGCGCAGGCCGAAGGCATCGTCGAAGCCGTGGAGGTGGGCGCGGCCGGCAACGTGGCGGCGAATTTGATCAACGAGATTGAAGGCGTGGCCGCACTCGCCGCGCGGGTCAGCAACCCCGAACCGATGGACGGCGGTGGCGACAAAGAGGTAAACGCGGTCGATGCCGCCGACCGGGAGACGGCCAACGAGCAGATCAAGCCGAAGTTGCGCGAGAGCGCACTCAAGCAATTGCAGGCGCAGTTGGGGCCGGGTGAATTTATCATTCCCGAATCGTTGAACGGAACCATTTTGGAATCGACGTTCGATCACGAAATGGCCGAACAAGCCGATGATCTCACGCTGCTCATACGCGTGGCGTACACGGCTCAAAAAGTGAAGAGCGAAGATGCCAACAGCCTGGTGTTCGGCGCGCTGCAGGCGCAGACTCCGCCGGACTATGAGCTAATCCCGGAGGGCATGGCATTTCAACGCGGCGAGGTGACGGCCGTGCCGCAAGTGGTAGACCTGTATCAATTCCCGATGCAAGGCACGGGCTATGCCGCCGCCGATTTGGAAGTGGGTAAAGCGGTGAGCCGGATCGCGGGCAAGCCCATCGCTGAGGCGCGCAGCTTGCTGCAAGATTCACTGCCCTTGAAGAAAACGCCGCAAATTACGGTCTTTCCGGCGTGGTTCCCGACGCTGCCGTGGTTGATGTTTCGGATCCAAACGTCCGTGGATCCGCAGGGCTAGTGAGAAGCAGGATGCAAGCGGCAGGAGGCAAGGGGCAGGTGGTGGGACGGTTGCTCAGCCTGGACGTCGGTGAAAAGCGAATCGGTGTTGCGATCTGCGACGAGACACACACCCTAGCCCGGCCGCTGTTGACGCTTAAGCGTGCTTCGAAAAAAGAGGACTTTGCCAAGCTGGCCGCGCTCTGCCACGAGCAGCAGATCGAGAAGATCGTCGTCGGACTGCCCAAGACGCTGCGCAATGAAGAAGGCCCGCAGGCCCGGCGCGTGCGCCGCTATGCCGACGAACTTCAGGCGGCCCTCAACCTCCCGATCGATTTTTGGGACGAGCGGTTTTCATCGGTAGACGCGCAAGAACGTTTAGCCGCGGCCAGTCCGCGGACGCGCCGCAAAGGCGAGATCGACTCTGCCGCCGCCGCGATCATTTTGCAGGAGTATCTTGATGAGCATCATTCTGAACCAGGCCCGATTTGAACTAGCGGACTATTCAACCACAAGACTAACGCACTAACCTATGAAACGCAAAACACGACGATTCATTTTCTTTTTTGCCACCATCGGTTTTTTGGCGGTGGCCTGCGCCGCCATCGGCGCGCTGACCCTGGGGCGCGGCAGCAACAGCGCCGACTTGCAACTGGCTGCGCCGAAAGACCTGCAGGGCTTCGTGCTCTCGATCTATCTGAATACCCGTTCGGGCGATCTGATTGCGCCAAGTGGTAAAGATGACGCGCCCGTACTGTTCACCATCGAGCGCGGCGAAAGCCTCAACGCGATTGCCAATCGGCTGCAATCAGAGAATCTGATCAAAGACCCCGATCTCTTCAAACGCTACTTGCAATACAATGGTTTGGATGCCGGCATCGAAGCGGGCGACTTTCAGCTGAAGCAGACGATGAATATTCAGCAGATTGCCAAGACGCTGCAAGAAGGCCGCATCGCCGAACTCAACGTGCGGATTCCGCAGGGCAAGCGGCTGGAAGAGATTGCGGACATCGTCGCCTCGCAAGTCCCGATCAGCGGCACGGAGTTTTTGAAATTGACGCAAGACGCCGGTCAGTGGAAGTCGCAGTTTGAATTTTTGAATGACGTTCCGGCGGGCGCCTCGTTGGAAGGCTACCTCTTCCCCGATACCTACAGCGTGCCGCGTGATAAGGTCACGGCGCGTGATGTGCTCCTCACGGTGTTGCGTAACTTCGATAAAAAAGTCACCCCGCAGCTGCGCGCCGATCTGCAAGCCCAGGGCCGCACGCTCTATGACGCGATTCGTCTTGCGTCGATTGTCGAGCGTGAAGCGGGCGTGGAAAAAGACCGGCCAACCATCGCGGGCGTGTACCTGAATCGCCTCAACGACGGCATGGCGCTGGACGCCGATCCGACCATTCAATATGGCCTGGGCAACACGCGCGATCCTAATACGTGGTGGCCGCAGATCACGCAGGCCGATTATCAGGGCGTGCAGTCGCCATACAATACTTACTTGAATCCCGGTCTGCCTCCCAGCCCGATCGCTAATCCAGCCCTGGCTTCGATTGACGCTGCCATCCACCCTGAGAAACATCCCTACTACTTCTTCCGCACCTCGTGCAACAACGATGGCACACACGTCTTCGCGAAGACGTTGGATGAGCAGATTGCGCACGCCTGTCCGTAGCATAATGCAGGAGGCAGGAGGCAGGAAGCAAGAAGCAGACCGCGTGATTCTTGCATCTTGCATCCTGCTTCTTGCCATAGTTTGCCTCTCCGCCTGCACTGCCTCCACTCAGCCCGTCGTCAAGATTGGCCTCGTCGCGCCGTTTGAGGGACGCTATCGCCCGATCGGATATGAGGCGATCTATGCGGCTCGCCTGGCGATCCGTGAGATCAACGCACAGGGCGGCATCCATGGTCAACGGATTGAGTTGGTGGCGTTGGATGATCGCGGTGAGCCGGACAAGGCGATCGAGGCGGCGCGGCAGCTGGTGCTCGATCCGCAGGTGGTGGCCGTTATCGGCCATCTTCGGCCCGCTAGTACGGATGCGGCCCTGAAGATTTACTGCGAGGCGGGCCTGCCGGTGATCGCGCTTGAGAGCGCGACAGCAGCGTGTGAGAGTGCGTTTGTTACAGGGAACGCGCCGCGCGAGCGCTGGGTTGAAGATCGATTGATCTTCGTAAGCAACGTGCCCGATCCGAATGGCTTGGCCGCTGCGCAAGAGTTCGTAGCGAAGGTCAACGCCATCCCGATCGATGGCACCCGCGCCGGGCCGATTGCGCTGCAAACGTATGACACGCTGTCGCTGTTGTTCGAGGCGTTCGGTCGGGCGCAGAGGATCGATCGGGTTGAAGTAAAGGCCGCGCTCTCTCACATCAATTTCAAGGGCTTAGGGGCCACATATGCGTTCGATCAACAGGGGAAGTTGATCGAACCACAAATCACCGTGTTTGAATACGACAAAGATCGCCAGCCGCATTTAATCCCGTAGGGGCGAGCCTCGCGCTCGCCCAGGGCATGCGCGAGACATGCCCCTACGTTTTCTTCTGTCCCTCGCTGCGCGAGTACCACGTGTACCACGCCAATGTGCCGATGATAAACAACGCCCCGCCGATCACAAAAACGTTCATGCTGCTCCTTGCGTGTAAAGTTTGTCCGCCAGTTCCAGAATCAACTCGCGTTGGGCAATTGTATCACGCCACGCCGCGGGGATGTGGTCTTCTCCGTGGAACGCGCCCGCCAGTTGACCGTACACCGCGCCGGTCGTATCCGCATCGTCGCCGAGGTTGACGGCCAACAGCGCGCCTTCACGAAAATCAGCCGCATGATAAAACGCCCACAACGCCGCTTCCAGCGAATCGACGACGTAGCCCGTGCCGCGAATCTGCGGCGGCTGCCTGTGCTTGAATGAGCCAGCGGCGATGGCCGCGATCTTTGGAGCGAGCGGCTCATCCGTCCAGCGATCAGTCTGATCGCTCAACAGTTCTTCTTTGCTGACGCCACTCAATGCACCGAGGATCAACACCGCGAAGTAACGGCATGCATCCACGGCTTCGACCGCACCATGTGTCGTGCGTGAACTTTCGGCAGCGAAGTGAATGGCTTGCTGAGGTTGACGCGCATAATACAACACGACCGGGGCGAGCCGCATGATCGAGCCATTACCGGCCGTGTGTGGATCGGTGGAGCCGGGATAAGGTTCGCGTGTTTGCAGAAAGCGACTCAACGCAGATCGCACCGTGCTGCCGATGTCAAAACACGTCCCCGTACTGCTCAGGTATCCTTCGCGCCACCAGCGCACGTAGCGATCCAGCTGATCGATCGGGTCGAAGCCGTGTCGATCAATCAGACTGGTGGCGAGGCACAACGCCATCGAGGTGTCATCCGTCCACTGGCCGGGCTTGAGGCCAAACGGCCCGCCGCCGATCAGATCAGTGATGGGCGTGAACGTGCCGGGCGGCGAGAATTCAAGCGTGGTGCCCAGCGCATCGCCCACGGCGAGGCCGAGCAAACAACCGCGATAACGAGAGAGGAGTTCCATCTTTTGAACGGCCTCGGTTCCAAACGCAGGTTGGGCGGCATTCATAACCCATACTTTAGAGCCAGATTTTCTGTTAGCCACGACAAAATATCTTTTCCTCTTATGTGTTTGACAATACGTTGCCAACTGCATTTTCGTAACATCGTTGGTTCTTGCAAGGCTTCTTTTGTCTCCATGTAAGCCTTCAGTCCAACGCCATCATGCTGGAAGGTCGGATTTCGCTCATCATAAATTAATACGGCATGCCCATCATTAAGAGACACACTTCCATCAGGCTTTACACCTACTGCTAAAATATTCCTTACCAATTGGTAGTTTTTGTTCAACGGACATGGATTTAAGTCGCTATCATTTTTCCACTTGAACACACTTGGCACATACCGCCAATATAGCACCCCAATTTCAGTCAATGAACAGCGCTCTTTTCGTGCTCTTTGGATTGAATAAGTGCCGTTGCAACGTTCCTTCTCGTAATTTGAAGCAGTTGGCTTTAATCGTGGTCGTGAACAAGTCCCTACTTCTGCTTCTATGAACTTACACTCGATTACTATTCGGTAATCTCCAGAAATATAACCATCCAGGCTTGTAGAATGGGGTTCGCCAAGATAATTTACTTTGTATTCCATCATAAAATTTTCAGATGAAATTTGCGCTTTTCCAAACAAATCCAGTCCTTCATCATCTTGTAATTCAGACAAGATATGCAAAGAGTCGTGTATCGCCAGATTCCCGAATACACTTTGAGCCAATGCCTGCGAACTATTCATACTACGAAACCATTTGTGTTTTTCCCCCTTTGGCACCATAGCAAGTAATCTATAGTCTTCAAGAAAAAGATTTTGGCGAGATTGATCAGGAATTTAAGCAGTGGCGGTACTCGCTGCTTTGCGATATTTGCCCATCACGCCCAAAATGAGTTTGGGACGCCGCGCAAAATACTGTAACTTCTCATGCACCTTCTTCACCAACGCGTCGAACGTCGGGAAATACCGCAGATGCGTGGCCTGCTTCTTGATGTTGCGCCACAGATACTCAATCGGATTGAAATTGGGCGAGTACTTGGGCAAGTCATACACCGTGATCCGTTCCGCCTGCTGCGCAAAGAACTCTGTCATGGCGGCAGACGTGTGGTAGCGCGCCCCATCTTGGATCAAAATGATCGGTCGCCCCTTGGTCTTCCGCAGCACCCTTCTTAAGAAGGCTTGATAGGTGACGGCATTGAACTTGTCCGTCTGACCCAGGTAGAAAAACTGGCCGGAGAAAAATTCGATCAAGCCAAAGACTTTGTACGCCCGCCGTTTGCCACTGGTCTTGACGACGGGTTGCTGGCCGCGCGGGGCCCAGGTGTAGGACAGCGATCCCCATTGGGCGAAACTGACTTCATCCCCAAACAGGATCAACGCTTTTTTCCGTTTCGCCAATCGCTGAATTTCCGGCCAAGTTTGACGATCCCAGGCCTCCTGTTGGGGAGTCACGTCCGCTAGATGGTCGGAGACAAACCGCGCTTTCTGGTACGACAAGTTCAAGTTCTTTAACAACTCCGCCAGGTAGTAAACCGAGTAGGCTACGCCAAAGCGGTTCAGAATCAAATCTTGGATCAGTCCCGTGGTCCAACAGCCGCAATCGTAGCCCGCGGCTTCGGGACCTGCGGTCACCCAATCGACCAGCTCCTTTTTCTGGGTCGGGGTTAGTTTAGCCGGGCGGCCGGGAATGGTACGATAAGCCAAGCTCTCGAATCCTTTCAGGAGAAAGGCTTTCAGATAGTTACGGAGGGTCTGCTCACACACCGCCAAGTGGTTACTCACTTCTTCCTGACTCTAACGGATTCTGTG
>PMCF01000259.1 GCA_003154115.1 Anaerolineae bacterium | reverse complement strand
TCTGAGCCTTTTTTCATCAGCCCAGTGTACACCCGTTGTCAACTACCTCGATCACCACGCCGGAGAACGTGCGTGCCCTTCGACCATTAGCCGGGACACGGAACGATAGTGCATATGCAAAGCCTATTATTACCGCGCAATGTCGCGCTCAAGCCGCCGTCCTCGGCGGTGACAACCCGCGCCGGGGACGGCGCTGTGAGCCGATCCTGCGCTGTAATGCTAATCGCCATGACCAGGCCCATGAATTGCTACATGGTAAGATTTAATCGTGAGAAGTCGATTCGCGCTGGCTTAAGCTTTGTTCATTTCTCGATCGGGTGGCGTGGATCGGCGATCCACTCGCTCCACGATCCGGCGTACAACTTGGCGTCGCCCAAGCCCACGTGTTTCAACGCGAGGATGTTCTGCGCGGCAGTCACACCGGAGCCGCAATAGAAAGTGGTGTGATCGGCGGGCGTGCCACGCAGTAAGACAGCGAAGCGTAACCGCAGCTCTTCGTCGGATCGAAAGGTGCCATCGGGCCTCAGATTGTCGGGGTAGGGGGCGCTAATTGCGCCGGGGATGTGACCCGCGATCGGATCGATCGTTTCATTTTCGCCGCGATACCGTTCGGCCGTGCGCGAGTCGAACAATTTGCATCCGGCATCCTGCCTCTTGCTTTCAATTTCCTCCGTCGTGCTCAAGAGTTCCGGTCGAGGCCGCGGCACAAAGCGGCGCGAAGGTCGAAAGGCCATGCCTTCACGTGTCTCGCGCCCCTCGCTCTTCCACTTCGGCCAGCCCCCGTCGAGCACGGCGACGGCTTCGTGTCCCAACCAGCGCAGCATCCACCACAGACGCGCCGCAAAGGCCCCGCCGGCGTCGTCATAGACGACGACCTGCACGCGATCGTCAATGCCCCATTCCGAGAATTTGTCGGCGGCAAAATCGATGGCGGGCAGCGGATGTCGCCCGGTGACGCCGGGGACGATCGGGCCAGCGAGATCTTCGTTAAGATGAGCGTAGACGGCGCCGGCGATATGGGCCTGCGTGTAATCGCGGCGGCTGCGCTCCGGGTCGGCCAGCGCGAAGCGGCAGTCGATCATGGCCCAATTGGGATCGGCAAGATGTTGGGCGAGTTCGGCAGTGGAAATCAAGGTTGTGTAAGTCATGCATGTATTTTACACCCAAGTAAGCCTTGCTCATCAACCGCGTCCGCGTCCGCGCGGACTGAGAGCCGATATCGCCGCTATGCTATAATCACGCGCATTAAATCTACAGCGACATCCTGTATCCAAAACCACTTCCTCTTACTTTTTATGCTGCTACTCTCCTCAACGGTTAACTCAAGCGCATCAACCCCCTGTTGTTTCGAGGCATCAGCATGACCTCGATGAGCCCGGTCTCGTTTCTATTATTTGCTGCGGCGATATTGATCATGGGTATGTTGTTGTTGTGGAGGCTAAGCCGCGCGAAACTCAGGCACGCTCCTTGGCGCAATTTGATCGAACTGAGCTTGATCGTCGCGTGGGCTCTCTGGGTCGGTCAGGCGTACCTTGATCCCAATCCCAATCATTGGCCGTTTGGCGCTGAAGTGGGCGTGACGATGCAGTCTCACTTCCCCTGGACCGCATTGCCCAAATGCGGATTGTGCGCTTTGTGGAATGGCTGGATCAATGGCGGCTCGCCGACGTTGGCCGATGTCTACGGCGCGGTGGCTCATCCGCTTGTCGTCGGATCGGTGATTTCTTTCGGGCTGGTGAACGGAGCTAAGTTCATCCTGCTTGTTAGTTTGATCTTGGCCGGCTTCGCCCAATGGTGGCTGGCTAAAGTCATGCATTTGTCGTGGCTGCCACGTTTGTGGGTGGCGGGCCTGGCGGTGGTGGGCGGACACTTGGCGGGACGCATGCAAATCGGCCTGGTGATCTTTGTCTTTTCGACGGCCTCGATCAGTTTGCTGTTAGCGCCGGCCCTTCAGCTGGTGCAGACGGGGAGCCGTCGCACCGCTGTCGTGTTGGGCGTGCTGGCAGGATTGGCACTCTTAGCGGGACAAGGTTACATGCAGGTCGCGGTGATCGTTGCCTGGTTGCCGGCCTTGCTGGTATTTGCCATTCGTTCAACCGCCCCGCGTTTTCCCTGGAAGGAGTTCGCGGTAGCGGGCTTTGTCGCTGTTTTGCTGGCGGCGATATTGTGGGTTCCGCTGGCGCACTTCTGGCCGAACGTGGAAAAATTTTCAGATCTGGGGCTGGGCACTGTTCAGCCGCTTCAATACCTCCCGCTCAATTTGGTCATCAATGACTATGCTTTTTACGATACCACGGCCTTGAACAAAGTCGCCACGCCAGCCCTGTACGTAAACTATATCGGCTGGGTGCCCGTGTTGCTGGCGCTGGCTGCGGTTCGCCTCGCACCTCGCGCTCGACGTCGTTTGCTGCTGTTCTTCCTGATGGCAATCGCTGTGGTGTTCCTGCTCAGCAGTGGGCTGCCCATCATTGTATTGCGAGACGTTTTCAATATCTTTCTGACCGGCATTCGTTTTCCGTCTCTGATGGTCAGTGCGGTTGTGCCGTTGGTCTTGGGCCTGGCTGCGTGGGGCTTCGATTTGCTGCTCAAAGCCGATTGGTCATTCTTCCGGTGGAAGCGGTCTGCCGATCGGTGGCCTGCGTTCAACGTGAAGCCCCTATGGTTGATCATGCCAGCGATCGCCGTTCTGGCCCTGCGATCAACCTATGAATTCTCCAAGACGTGGTTGGGTACCGTGTCGATTCCCGACACCGCCGAGGTGGTCGCGACATGGCATACGCCAACAGCTGAATGGATCTATCCGCCCTATACCGAGGGTGTTTGGCTGCCGCTTGGTCTGAATGATAATCTCAAGATGGTCACCGTGGCGCGGCCCTGGCAATGGATAGATCGCCAGCCACCCGATTATGCAATTGAAGCGATTCGAAATTTGGACAAACCACCCACCGGTCCGGTGCTCGGCCGCTTCGGCAATCTCACCGTCATGGCGCATCCTGATGTCGAGTATGCCTATGTCGATACGGGTGGTGGTTCGATTCCATGCCACGCCAGTGCGATGGGCGGAAATATCGATGTGGAGTGCCAGACCGAACGAGCGGGTACTTTGATCGTGAAAGAAAACAATTGGTCGGGCTGGTCTGCCAGTCGTGACGGAGAGCCGATCGAACTGGCTGACAGTCCCTGGCTAAGCGTGTCTGCGCCGGCCGGACAACACCACTATGAGTTCCGCTATCGTCCCTGGGACGTGTGGGTTGGCGCTGCGTTGTCGCTCGCCGGCCTGGGACTCGCCAGCCTCTTGTGGATTCGATCAGCGCGAGAACGGCGTGGCAATTCTATTGATCTCGGAAGACCTGGACGAGATTCCGGAATTGTCCGATCGGATTGCGGTGATGTTTGAAGGCCGCATCGTGGGCATGGTCAATCTGTGTCCGGTTTCGTGTTATAATTTTCCCATCCTCGATCGGTGGTCGGTGCACGTCGGACGTGCAGCGGCGATCAACCTCCTCGTTGATCGAAAAGCGCCAGCGATCCTGAAGTTCCACAAAGTAAGTTCGGGGGACCTATGCCGCTCTGGAATGAGTATCATTTGCCTACGTCGGTCGACGAAGCCGTGGCGCTGCTGGCCCGCTATGACGGCAAAGCGCGCGTCGTCGCCGGCGGCACCGATCTGATCCTCGATTTGCAGCAGGGCAACGAACATCCCGTGGAAGCGCTGGTGGATGTGACGCGCATCGTCGGGCTGAATGAGATCCGCGCAGAGGCGGGCTTCATTCTGATCGGCGCGGGGGTGACGCACACGCAAATCGTCGACAGTGAACTGCTGCAGCGCACAGCTACCGCCTTGGTCGAAGCGAGTTACGTGGTGGGCGGGCCGCAGGTGCGCAACGTCGCGACGATGGGCGGCAATGTCGCGCACGCGCTGCCCGCGGCCGATGGAACCACGGCCCTCAACGCGCTCGACGCCGAAGTCGAAGTGGCGTCGCTGAGCGGCCGGCGCTGGATTCCATTTACGGCGTTGTTCCTCGGCCCGGGCAAATCGGCCATCGATAGCACGCGCGAAGTGCTGACGGCGCTGCGCTGCAAGGCCACGGGCCTGCGCGAGGGGAGCGCCTCAGCGCGCATCATGCGGCCACAGGGCGTGGCGCTGCCGATCATGAATTTCTCCGTGTGGGTGCGCGTGATCGATCAGCGCATTGACGCAGTGGCCCTCGCCGTAGCGCCCGTCGCACCGACACCGTTCCGCTGCAAACAAACAGAAACATTCCTCAAGGGCAAGTCTGCGACTACTGAGACGATCGACGCCGCCAGCGAGCCGTTGTTGACGGAGTGCAAGCCGCGCACCAGTCCGCATCGCGCGACGGCGGAGTATCGCCAAGAGGTGTTGCCCGTGTTGCTGCGGCGCACGTTGAGCAAGGCGATCGAGCGGGCGACGACGGGCGTGGTGGTGCCAGAGATTTATCGGGTTGAATAATGAGTAACGAGTAATGAGTAACGAGTACACGGATTACTCGTTACTCATTACTCGTTAGGGCGAGGAGACACAATGCCAATACTTAAATTTACGGTTAACGGTAATCCCGTTTCGGTCGAAGTGAAACCGAATGAATTCTTAGCGGAAGTGCTGCGCTATCGATTGGGATTGACCGGCACGAAGATCGGTTGCAATGAAGCAGAGTGCGGCATCTGCACGGTGATCGTCGCTGGACAGCCGGTGGTGTCGTGCCTCTACCCCGCGTTGAAGGCCGAGGGCGCGCAGGTTCAGACGATCGAGGGGTTGGCTAATAACGACCACCTCCATCCGCTGCAAGAAAACTTCATGAAACTGGGCGCGGTGCAATGCGGTTTCTGCACGCCGGGCTTGATCATGCAGTCGAAGGCGTTGCTGGATAAGAAGCAGGGCGAGCCGGTAACGGATGAAGAGATCAAGATCGCTTTGAAGGATACGTACTGCCGCTGCACGGGCTATGTCAGTGTCATCAACGCGGTCAAAGCCGCGAACGGGCAGAAGATCGAACTGCACGATTATTTGCCGGAGACCAAGCACGGCTACAATGTGGTGGGCGAGGCCAAGCCGCGCGCGGATGCCGTGGCAAAAGTGACCGGCGCGGCGAAGTACGCCGACGATATTGTTTTTCCCGACATGCTCTTTGGCGCAACACTGCGCGCGCTGGTGCCGCATGCGCTGATCAAGAAGATCGATACCAGCAAAGCTAAGGCGCTGCCGGGCGTGCACGCGGTGCTCACTCACGAAGATGTGCCGGGGCGCAAGAATCACGGTCTGGTGACCATCGATTGGCCGGTGCTGTGCTACGACAAGGTGCGCTATGTGGGCGATGCGATCGCCGTCGTCGCGGCGGAATCGATCGAGATGGCGAAGGACGCGCTGAAGTTGATCGATGTGGAGTACGAGCCGCTGCCCGTGGTCGATACGGCCGAGTATGCTCATCAACCCGATGCGCCGCGCGTGCACGAGCAGGGTAATCTGCTCAAGCACATCAAAGTGGCGAAGGGCGATGTGGAGCAGGGCTTTGCCGAGGCCGATGTGGTGATCGAGCGAACGTATCACACGGCTTCGACGGAGCACGCTTTCCTGGAGCCGGAATGTTCGATCGGGCGGATTACGGCCGATGGGCGGTACGAAATCTACGTCGGTTCGCAGATCGCTTATCAAGATCGAGAGCAGGTGGCTTACGCCCTGGGTGTGCCAGAGTCGCAGGTGCGTATCATCGGCACTTTGATCGGCGGCGGCTTCGGCGGCAAAGAAGACATCATGGGCCAGATTCATGTGGCGCTGTTGGCGAAGGCCACCGGTCGATCCGTGAAGATGCTGTACACGCGGCACGAATCGATGATCACGCATCCCAAGCGCCATGCCACGACCATCACGGTGAAGCTCGGCGCGAAGAAGGATGGGCGTTTGACTGCGGCGCAAGCGGTGTTGTATGGTGACACCGGCGCGTATGCGTCGCTGGGTGAGAAGGTGTTGACGCGCGCGACGACCCACGCTAACGGACCGTATGATGTGGCGAATGCGAAATCCGATTGCTTTGCGATGTACACCAACAATGTGCCTGCCGGAGCGTTCCGTGGATTTGGCGTGACGCAATCGTGTTACGCGGTGGAGATGACGGTCGACGAACTGGCCGGGCAGTTGGAGATTGATCCGATCGAGCTGCGGCGGATGAACGCGCTGCACGTCGGCTCGACGACGAACACCGGGCAGGTGTTGTTGGAAAGCGTCGGCATGGAAGAATGTCTCGATAAGGTAGTCGAAGCGATGAAGGCGGATGAAACCCAACGTAGTCTGGCCCAACATACGGATGAGCCGTTTCAATATGGGCGCGTCTGGTCGATCGGGAACAGGAAGTACGCGTGGGGTCTGGCGGTCGGTTACAAGAATACCGGACTGGGCGGTGGCGCAGATGACTGCGCGGGCGCGGAGATTGAAGTCTATCCCACAGGCACGGCCGAGATTCGAACATCATCGGCCGAGATTGGACAGGGTCTGCCGGGCGTGTTGGCGGCGGTTGTAGCAGAAGAATTGGGCTTACCCATCGAGCAAGTGACCGTGCTGCTGAGCGACACTGATCTCACCCCGAATGGCGGCCCGACGACGGCTTCCCGTCAAACGTATGTGAGCGGCAACGCGGCCAAACACGCCGCGCTTCAAATGCGCGAAGTGATGTCGAGCGTGGCGGCGGAACGATTGGACGTGTCGCCGGATTCGTTGCAGTTCCGCAATGGACGCATCGAACACGCGGGTGGTAACAGCGGCCACCCAAATGGCAAGTCGGCATCATTTGCTGAAGTGGTGGAGTGGATGCAGGCCGAAGGTCGCGCGACGAAGTTGATCTACGAATACACCGCGCCCGAAACCAAACCATTGGGGCAGGGCGGCGATATGCACGTGGCGTTTTCGTATGCGGCGCATGCGGCCCTGGTGGAAGTGGACACGGAAACGGGCGCAGTGAAAGTGCTGAAGGTCATTGCCGCGCACGACATCGGCCGGGCGATCAATCCGCTGGCGCTCGAAGGACAAATCGAGGGCGGCATCGTGATGGGGATCGGCAATGCGCTGACGGAAGAGTTCCCGCATGAGAAGGGCGTGCCGTGGGCGCAGTGGCTGGCGCGTTACAAGATGCCCAGCATCAAACACACCCCGGAGATCAAGTCGTTCATTCTGGAGCACGAGATTTCGTCGGGGCCGTTCGGCGCGAAGGGCGTGGGTGAGATCAGCAGCATCCCGATCACCCCGGCGATCACCAATGCGATCGCGAATGCGGTGGGTGTGAGAGTGAGACGATTGCCCGTTGATCAAGATACTTTGCTAAGAGCCATGAAGAGCGGCGCGAAGAGTGTGGATTAGGGGTGTCAACGGATAGGCAACGAATCAGCGGATGGCAGCGGATGATAAACGGATGGGCACCACGCCCATCTGTTTTTTATCTGACCTCTTTCACGCTTTTCTAACTGCCAGATGGTGAAGTAGACTGCAGATTTGTACCTGCGTCACTTGATTGCGTCTCATTTCTCTCATGGTTTCTTAATGAAGTGTCCTGGAAAACGGGTATATTCTGAAAATGGCTAGGGGCAGAGGGACACATTTTATTGGTTGCCGGTTCTCCGCAACAACGCACTGCCACTCAGCCGATTGTGGATCACACGCAGCAATGGGACGTCGCCATCATCGATTCGAGCGAATCGGGGCATGGCCAAGAGGATACGCGTCGACTTGCGGATGGCAGTTATCACGATGGGGCGGGGCGCGGCACGATGCGCCTGTATACCGACAAGAATGGCGCTTTCCTCGGCTACACGTGGAGCGATCTGGCGGAGTCGTTGTACTACGCTGCCACTGCGCGCCCGCTCGTCATCGGGCGGCTCGATCCGAAATTCAGTTTGCCGTGATAACCGTCTGCCATTCAAAACCACCGGGAGGATACCGATGAAGACATTTGTCCAATTAAGTATTACAGCTCTTGCGGCTATTGTGCTGTCGGCGTGCATGGCTTCTTCGCAACAGCCTGTGGTGCAAACCGTGGTCGTGCCGCAGACCGTGGTGGCGACCGCCAGCAGCGGTGCACCGCGACCTGCCGCCACGCGTGTGGCGGAGACACAGGCGGCTGAATTCGCGCCCACTGTTGCTGCAAGTCCGACAACCACATCCGGGTCATCCCCCACTTTAGTGGACCCGCTTCAGGCAATTGCCACTAGCGTTCACTCCTTTGGCGCCATCACCTCATACCGCATGACAGTGGCAAGCGAGGGTGGCACGCCGAATGAAAACGGCACAATCAACATCGAAATCGCGGACAAAGACTACCACTTCGTCTCGTCCCGAGGAGTTGAGTTCTATCTCATCGGCGACACGTTCTACCTTAAACAAAGCGCCAACAGTCAGTGGCGTAAGCTTCCTTCGAGCTCGGCTGAGGCAACTAGCGTGACCTCGGCATTACTTGCTCCCAAAGAGAGTCTGACCAGCGCGATCGCAGCTCATAACGCTTCGGTGAGCGGGACCGAAGTCGTGGATGGCAAGCCGATGCTCGTCTATGGATACACCCTCAATAATGCCCCGGCCAAACTGTGGGTGGGCACGGCGGATGGTCTGCCCTATAAAATGGAAGGCGTCTCTAAGACCGGCGCAAAGACCACCCTGACCGTTTCGGACTATAACGCGCAAATTGTCCTGACGCCGCCTATTCCGTGACGCCGTGCGTCTATTGTTGTGCCATGCTCATGCGGCAGGCTTGAGTTCTGCCAGAGGCCGTGGATGAATGATTCAGGCATACCAGTTTTCATATCAAAAGTTCATTGAAGACGATTTCTTGAATGGCGCACGCATCGATCCGAAGACGGACGGACGCCCCGACTCCCGTCCGGACGTGCGTGAGAATGCGCCGCAACTGGGCGATCTTGTCATTGATTTCGATTTCACACAGCCACCGCGTCCGCCCATGATCCTACCGACCAATCCGCCGCCCGGCCCTGCCTCCATTCCAGGGTCCTAAACGCTTTCAAGCGCTATGATTGATTCAGGTCTTGTCCGCTAGTAGGGAAGTCGGTTCGAGATTCACCACACCGCCTGCGACGAAAGACGACAAGACATTAAGCGCACTGGCGCAGCTGGCCGTAACGCCTCGAACGGATGAGCATAACGCTCATCCGTTTTAGGCCGTGCAGAGAAAGATGCTATCTTCCAGCAGATATTTGCCTGCCTGCTCTGCTGAAGCGATCATGGTTTGCGAGCTGTGCTATACTAATTTCAGCCCATCAGCGTCTTGCGCCGCAAGCCACATTTCGTGTTGTGCAGGCGGACATTTATCCAAAGGAAATGCTTCCATGACTGGTCTCAAGCCTCACACCGTCGAAGAGATTATGACTTCACCCGTGATTGCGGTGCCGGCCTCGCTGCCAGCCGAGGAAGCGTTGCACTTGATGCGCGAGAAGAAGATTCACAGCGTCATCGTCGAGCCGGACGGGCCGGGCGGCGGGTTCGGCATCATGACCCAACGCGACTTACTGAGCAAAATCATCGCCGCCGATCGGCCGCTATTCAACGTGACGGTGAAGGATTTGATGTCTGCGCCGTTGATTACGGTGTCGCCGGATACGACGATCAAACAGTGCTCCATCATCATGCTCGACGCCAACATTCGGCGCGCCGTGGTGATGCAGGGCGGCCAGCTGGTGGGGATCGTCAGCGACACCGATATCTTTCAATCGGTAGAAGAGCGCGGCTGGGGGCCCGATTGATTCTGACTGACCCACCGGTTGTGATGTTCGCCGCGACGCCCAACTTACCGACGACGCGATCGATATCGACATTCTGGTTGACCCATGATCTGGTCTAAAAAGAAAGTGCTGCGCACAGGCTTGCCCGGCTATGTCGATAGTGATATCGGCCTGCCGGTGTTTCGCGGCCCGTATTTGCAGCAAGACACGGAAATGGCGGTGTTGTTCTTTCACGTGGATTCCGATCGGCTGACGGCGCTGTGCGATCGGTATTTGAATGCGCCCAGCGAGGGCCAGACCAAGTATGTGCCACTCATGCCGAATGTGGCCGTGGTCTATGCTAATATGCAGGCCTCCTCGGGAGACGAACGGGATCGCCAGGTGGGCCGGTTGCCGGAAACCGAAATGAGTTTCTGGATCTTGACGGTGGCGATGCGGAAAATAGGCTCGATCTTTGTTCCCGATCATCTGGCCTGGTTCCTACCGTTCCTCTTCGTCGATGAGAGCAATACCATCGCGACCGGACGCGAGGTGTACGGTTTCAACAAACAGGCCGGGCAATTTCAAAAACCAGCGTCCATTCAGCGACCGGAGTTTTCCCTCGACGTGCTGGGTATCAAAGAGTTCAAGCCAGAGGCCGAGGGCAGGCTGGAACGCTTGCTGGACATGTGCTCCGCGGATCACGCCGCTGGTGATGAACCGTCCGGCACCTGGCAAAGTTGGGAGAAAGCCAAAACAGCGATCGCGCCAGAAATCCTCAAGACCCTGGCGACTGACTCCAAGAACAAGGTTGTGGAGATTGCGGCCCTGCTGGTCACGCATCAGATGCGACTCGTTTTTCTCAAACAGTTTCGGGACGTGACCAACACGCAGCAGGCTTGTTACCAGGCGATCATCGAAGCGCCCCTGGTGGTGCAGACGTTCCGGCAGGGCGGCTTTGTCGCGGGGAAATACGCCATGAGTGTCAACCGGCTTGACAGCCATCCGCTGACCGATGCTCTGGGACTGCGCCTGGAGAACGGCGAACAACAATCGGCGTTAGGCCTGTGGATGAAATTGGATTTTATGCTCGGCGAAGGCGTTGAGATCTGGAAGGCCGCTTGAGCGTGTGGCATCGTAGTGATGCAGCGCGGCTAATTTAGCAGTCCGCTGGCGATACTGAAAGGCATTCTTCAATGACTGGCAAACCACCGGCTGACCCACCACAGGTTCAACCGCCGACGAACACGCGCGAGCTGCGCCGGCGCACCGATCGGAATTTGACTATCGGCGGATTGATCATCCTGTTTGTAGTCGGCGGCGGACTGATCTGGTGGTTGTATGGCCTGGAGCAAGCACTCATGGCTGAGCTGTGCATGGGCGGCTTGCTTGTTCTATTTGGCGGAGCGTACTGGCTGATCGTGAAGCTGCTGAAAGCGGTGAGTGATTCAGGCGATGAGTAACGTATGCCAGGCGGGAAACCGGAGCCTTTGGCAAGACCTTCAAGTCAAAGCCGGTTTTTTCAAACGAGACTCTGCTACAATTAAAGCAATTGCGTAAGGACGCTAAAGCATCATTGAGTCAGGGGAGTAACTTATTCATGGGCGATTTAGCTGCGTTGACATGTCCGAACTGTGGGGCTGCGCTGGAAGCAGCGGGCGATCAGAAAGAGATCAAATGTGGATACTGCGGCACGACGGTGATCGTGCCCCAGGCGGCTTCACGGCAGCCGGTCTCGATCGTGATCCCGATCGAGCCGGCTGCGCCGATCGGTTCCAGTAGCGCCTCGCGTGCGATCTGGTTAGTGCCGCTGATCATCGTGGTCAGCATTCTGGGCTTCGTCGGCTTCATCATTTCGTCCGTGATGAGTCAGGTCTCGCAGGTTACCGACTCGGCTCTGAAGCCGTTTGCCGAGGTGTTGACCTCCGTGCCCACGATCAAGACTCAACTGCGCGCCACCACCGCGCCGGAGCCAACGCGAGCGCCGCGACCCACCGATAGACCTCAACCCACCGAGACGCCCGCGCCCACGGCCACTACCGTGGTGCTGCCTACACTGCCGGCGTATGCGAAGCTCGTCATGCGCGACGACTTTTCCGACCCGAAGAGCGGCTGGGATCGTACGACAGCCCACGGCAACAGCATGAACTATACCGATAACGGCTATTTGATTTCAATCGGCGGCCCCGGCGATGGCGAGTCGGCCTGGGTGAAAGATGGTCTTAAGGATGTCAGTGTGGAAGTCGACGAAGAGATCCAGTCGGGCGCGGGGTGGTATGGCGTGATGTGCCGCGTTAAAGACGGCGTGGGCGGCTACAGTTTTGAGATCGACACCGACGGCGATTACGGCATTTTCAAATATGTCTTCAATGCCAATGGCAACACTTCAAAGGAATTAGCGTCTGGTAATGTAGGCCCCGGCTTGTTGAACAACGAAGGCCTGAATCATGTGCGCGGTGATTGCATCGGCAAGACGCTGACGCTGACCGTAAACGGGCGTGTGATCGATCAAGGCACGGATAGTAGCTTCAGTAAGGGCGGGGTAGGCCTGATTGCGGTCGCTTTTTCAGATAGTGCTAATGGGCTTGACTCGCTATTTAAGGACTTCGTCGTCAGGTCGCCGTGAACTATTTCTGTTTTGCGAAAAGCATCACGTCTATATCGGCGTGATGCTTTTTTGATGACTTGTGTGAATGTGCTTAGCGCGTGGCTCTACGAAGTTGAAGCTGACACAACCCGTGTCATCCGCCAGCGGTACGAGACGGCCACGCCAATGCCCACCAGACACAGCGCCGCACAGACGAAGATGGCGGTTGCCACGCCGGCCAGCTGCCCTAGAGTGCCCAGGAAAAATCCCCCAATCGGTGTGCTGCCTTGCGTCAACAGAATGTTGATGCTGATCACGCGTCCCCGCAGTTGCTCCGGCGTCGTCAGCTGCAAAAGCGTATTGATCGATGTGGCGCAGGTGATGCCCGTAAACCCCATGATGGCCAGCACCACCGCCGATAACCCGTAAGACGACGACAGCGCCAACATTCCCAGGAAGATGCTGAAGAGTCCACCGCTGATCAACAGGCGCCGCATCGTAATGCGATGAGCATAGGCAGTGCCAAAGGCCGCGATCAATGCGCCAAAGCCCATGGCGGCGCTGAGCAGGCCGTAACCGGTTGCGTCTGTTTTCAGCACGTTGTCGGCTACCAGCGGCACGATCACCGTGAAGTTGAAGCCAAAGGTGCCGATGAAGCCGGCGACGATCAAGATTGAGAGGATGGCGGGCGTACGTCGGGCGTAGGTCAGGCCTTCCTTCAGATTATCGAACATCGATCCGTCACGTTTGGGCGGCGCGGCAAAGAAAGCCCTGGCATCCATCAGCAACAGCGCCCAGATGACGGGGATGAAGCTGATCGCATTCAGAATCAACGTCGGCGCGATCCCGATCAGCTTGATCACCACCCCGGCCAGCGCCGGGCCGAAAATACGTGCGCCCTGAAACGTCATCGAATTCAACCCAACGGCATTCACCAGATCCTCGCGGCCCACCATCTCATAAATAAAAGCCTGCCGTAGGGGATTATCGATGGCGGTGATCAAGCCTTGAATCACCGCCAGTACATAGATCTGCCACAGCTGAATCAAGCCTGTCACGACCAACACGCCGAAGATAGTCGCTTGAATCATGAGTAGTGTTTGCGTGATAACCAGTGTGCGGCGTTTGGGTAGACGATCGGCCAGGACGCCGCCGTACAGCGCGAACAGCATCACGGGTAAAAATTGCAGCGTGATGACTGTGCCGAGTGCAAAGGGAGAATCGTTCGTTAGCTTCAAAACGAGCCAGGCCTGCGCTGTCGTCTGCATCCAGGTTCCGGTCAGCGAGATCAGCTGGCCGGTCCAGAATAGACGAAAGTTGCGTACGCGTAAAGCCTGAAAGCCGCGCGCTGCGGCGGTTGACCAACCATCGATCCGCCCGCGCCAGGCGGCGATGAACTCAGGAGTGTTCAATTGTCGGCCTCGTGATTTTTCGGCGCGGGCGGAGAGGGACAGCGTAGAGTTACCGGGTCACGTCGCGCTGAAGTTCTTCTACTACCCAATTAATAGCACGCCCTTCCTAAAGCGCAACTCATGTGAAGCAAGTGAGTATAACGCAAAAGTGTTGGTGACTTTTCAGTTGCTCCCGCCGGATTGTAAATCCGGCGTCTGGGGCGATGGATTTACAATCCATCGCGAGCATTACCGGAAACCTGAAGACCCCCCAACAGTTTTGCTGTAGGCCCGAAGCAAGCGGTCAAGCTTGTCCTTCTCCTGGCGAACGGCTACAATCACCGTATGGCAATGCATGGCGGTGGTGGTTGGTTCGGCTATTTGCGCGCAACGGATGAGAAGCCCAAAGTCACGTGGGACTTACTGAAGCGCGTCCTGACCTATTCTCGTCCGTATCGCTGGCACTTGACCGGGATGCTGGTGTTGATCTTAATCACGACCGGCACGGCGCTGCTGATGCCGTTGATTTTCCGCCGCATGATCGACTACACCATCCCCGCCGGAAATGTCCCTCAATTGGCGCTCCTCGCGCTGGCACTGCTGTTCATTCCGGCTTTCAATGGCGGCATCAATGTTCTCCAGCGGCAGTTGAATGCCCGTGTGGGTGAGGGCGTGGTCTATGACTTGCGCGTGGCGCTGTTTGCACACTTGCAGCGCATGTCGCTGCGCTTCTTCACCAACACCAAGGTCGGCGAAATGATGAGCCGCCTCAACAACGATGTGGTGGGGGCGCAGAACGCCATCAGCAATACTATCGTCGGGATTGTGACCAACTTCATTCAGGCCTTCGCCGTGCTGTCCGTGATGCTGGCCCTGGAATGGCATCTCACTTTGATCAGTGCTGTGATCCTGCCCCTGTTTATTCTGGCTGCGCGACAGTTGGGAACTCGCTTGCGGGACATCTCGCGCGAACAGATGGAAGCCAACGCCCAGATGAATGCCATGGTGTTCGAGACACTGAACATCGGCGGGGCGCTGCTGGTCAAACTCTTCGGGCGACGGGAGGTGGAAGCCGATCGGTTTGCAGAGCGCGCCCGCGCGGTGCGCGATACCGGTGTGCGCCGCGCCGTCACGGGCTCGATCTTTTTCGTCATCATCGGACTGGTCAGCGCAGTGGGCACAGCCCTGGTCTACGGCATCGGCGGCTATCTGGTCATGCAGAACGCTTTTACGATCGGCACGATTGTGGCCTTTGGCGCTTATCTGACGACGCTGTACGGTGCGCTGCAATCGTTGGCGAACGCGCCCGTCGACTTTGCGACCTCGATGGTAAGCTTCGAACGCGTCTTCGAGGTGATCGATCTGCCGATGGATATTGTCGAGAAACCGGGCGCGCGCGTGTTGCAAAATGCCGTCGGCGAGTTGATCTTTGAAGATGTGTCATTTCGTTATGATGTGGGTGGAGATAATTTACTCAGCGAAGTCAAACGTTTCGGGCAGATCGATCGCGTCAAAGCATCTTTATCTGGCGGCGAGCCGGACCCGAATGGTCACCGGGCCGCCACTGGCGAAGAGCCTCCTGCGCGCAGCCAGGCGCGCATCGCCGCGCTCGATCATATTTCGTTCAGTGTGCGGCCTGGTCAATTGACGGCTTTGGTCGGCCCGAGCGGCGCCGGTAAAACGACGCTGACCTATTTGATTCCACGCCTCTACGATCCGGTCAGCGGGCGCATCCTGCTCGATGGGCGCGATCTGCGCGATGTGACGCTCGATTCATTGGCGGCGCAGATCGGTATGGTGACGCAGGAGACGCACCTCTTCCACGATACGATCCGCACCAACTTGCTATATGCGCGCCTGGATGCCACCCAGCCTGAGATTGAAGCGGCGGCGCACGCCGCCAATATCCACGATTTCATCAGAGGGCTGCCCGATCGGTACGAGACTGTCGTCGGGGAACGCGGCTATCGTTTGAGCGGCGGCGAGAAGCAGCGCCTCGCTCTGGCGCGCGTCATCCTGAAAGATCCGCGCATCCTGGTGTTGGATGAAGCCACCAGTTCGCTGGACAGTGAATCGGAAGCGCTGATTCAAGATGCGCTCAAACGGGTCATGGCGGGACGCACCAGCATCGTCATCGCCCATCGCCTCAGCACCATCCTCGCCGCCGATTTGATCCTGGTGCTGGATCGCGGGCAGATCGTCGAACGCGGCACACATCCTGAACTGTTAGCACAGGGTGGACTCTACGCTCACCTTTACGAGACGCAGTTCAATCGAGCGGCCAAAGAGGCTGTTATATAACGGTGCGATGGATGGCATATGACAGTTTGTCTGACCAGACAGGCAGTCATCCAACACCTGTCTGGTTTTGTTTAGCGTCTAATCAACGGTAAGTAGGCGTGCAGGAAATAGGGTATGTAATTGGGCACGACGACATCCACCGCGACACCGCCCAATAATTGACTGCCAACATACCCTTCTACTGCAATACGCGGCACGTTACCTTGCGGCGCGGGCGACCCCGGCAGCACACTCACCGTGACGGTGGCCACTTCGCGGGGTGCCAGTGTCACCTGGGACGGCGAGACATCGACTGCCCAATCGGCCGGCAGATCGATGCGTCGGGCGCGCAGATCGATCGCGGTGGTTTGCGTCAGCGGATTGCCCACTTGAATGGTAGTGGATGTGTTATAGATCTGAGCCAGCGTATTGCCGGTCGGATTGGTCAACACGGCGGTCGCCTGGAGAAGCCCTGCGCTGCCGCCCACGGTTAAGCCGGGCGCGAAGCCATACGGATAGAGCAGCGCATTGCCCAGGTTTCGACTGACCAACGCTTCGTCGTAATAGATAGTCATGAGGTCTCCGGCAATCTCATTCGGATCGGCCGCGATGGTCGCTTGTCGATAGGCCTCGATGTCGTCATCGGTGAGGCCGACCAGTTTGGCGGCGGCGATTTCGTCCGGCGTGAAGCCCGTTGTCGCCAGGCGTTGTTGATAACTTATCTCGTCGGCGACTGTGATGATCGTATCGGTTTCGTGCTCTGTGTCGAGCACCGACACAAAGGTATTCAGCGCATCGGCATAGGCCAGCAGGGCCGTGCCCATCTGCTGCTGGTAATATAACTGCGCATTGGCCTGTTCCGAGGCCCACGTTAGGTCGCTGGCCGCGGAAGCGCCGCCGTAACGATCGAAGGCGATGGCGGCCGCACTGCCATACGCCACCACATCAGCCAGGGCGTCGCTGACCGCATTATGAGCGGCGGCGCGCGCTGGCGAGATATTCGCGTCCGATTGAATGTGCGGCCAGCGATGCCAGACCGGTATGGTCGCGACGTGATAGTCCTGGCGCGGCGGATCGAGACCCAGTTCATGAGTAACATATAACGCGGAGTCTTTCACGGCCCCCCACCACGCATCTAATATACAACAGGTGCAAAATTAACATATAAG
>PMCF01000095.1 GCA_003154115.1 Anaerolineae bacterium | reverse complement strand
CGATGTCTCCTATCACGGTTGGGCTTAACATGATACCTCACCTACCTGTCACGGGATTTTTTACAGGTGGAAATAGCTTGCGCTTGCGCCGCACCGCCCGCATGGGACAAATAAGCGATGTCAGTGCGCTCGAAAGGCGGGGTACCTTCGGGACTCGGCGCAATCAGGGTCGAGAGATCAACCATCCGTATGACAGGCTCCTTGGGAGAAGAAAATTGATCGGGGCGTAGTATACCTTACTTCGCACTCAGGCGATAAACGCCGCCGCCGAGATCGATCACATAGATCTCGCCGTACACATCTTCGCCGAACGAACTGATATGCAGGCCGGACTCCAGCCGTTTGGTCATCTGCCACTGATCGCCAGCGCGCTGCAGTGACCACATGATGCCAGTGCAATAGTCGCCAAAGAAGTATTGGCCTTGCAAGACCGGATATTGCGCGCCGCGATAGATGTAACCGCCCGTGATGGCGCAACCCCCGACGGCATGACTATATTCAGCCACCGGCAGCACCAGACCTGTTTGATCGCAACCCTCTTGCGGATCGTAGCAATGCCGGCCTTCCATGCTGCGCCAACCGTAATTCTCACCGCCTTTGCTCGCTGCCGGCTGAAAGTCCACTTCCTCGTAAGTATCCTGTCCCACGTCGGCGATGTAGAGATCGCCGGTGGCCCGATCGAACGAGAAGCGCCACGGATTGCGTAGACCAAAGGCCCACACTTCCGTGTTAAAAGGATTCGTCGGTGGGATGGCATACGTGTCTTGATGAGTGACATCGATCCGCAGCAGTTTACCCAGCAACACATTGCGATTCTGTCCATTCCCGATCGAGCCGTGCTGATCCCCCTGGCCCCCGCCATCGCCCATGCCGATGTACAGATAGCCGTCCGGCCCGAACTGCAATTGCCCGCCGTTGTGATTCGCCTGCGGCTGTGGGATGACCAGTATTTGGGTCGCCGAATTTTTGTCGGCGTAATTGGGATCGCCGCTCACCGTGTAACGTTCGATCACCGTCGCGCCATCCGGTTGGCGCGTGTAGTCGACGAAGAGTTGTCCGTTGGTTCTGAAATCGGGATGAAGGGCCACGCTCAGCAGTCCTTGTTCATTCCCTTCGGACAAGACGCGATCGGTGATGTCCAGAAAAGGCTGATCGAATAAGCGACCATTCGAGATGGTGCGGATGCGCCCCGGCTGCTCGACGACAAACAATCGCCCAGTGGCATCATTCGCGACGGCCAGATCGGTTGGACGTGTCAGGCCGCTGGTCACAATCGGTTCCAGTACCAGCGTGAAGGCGTTCTCCCTCTGTATCGGCGTCGCCGTCAGCTGTGCAGTGGGTGAAGTGGCGATCGTGCTGGCCGGCGAAGTTGCGGTTGGCCGAAGCGTGGGCGGAACGACGGTCGGTACCGCGACAGCTGAGGCAGGTGTCGACACAGTCTGGCGCGCGGGCGAATTAGCTGGCACGGCGCAGGCCGTAATAATCAGACTCACCAGTAAGACCGATAAAATACGTACTCTCATCGTTACTCTGCTCCATTGCGCGATCACCGAAATTGTAACTCATCGTGGATGTTTGGCACAGGCCGTAAGATTCGATCTCCTTTAACCGTTCGGCGTGGGTCATGATCTCCTCCTGGTGACTAACAAAAAACCCCCGGCCAGTGGCCGAGGGTCTGACTCGATGTTCTGAAGTGTCTAGCGCAGGGCGCGATTGTCGGGGGTGTCCTTCTCGAAGAAGTGCACGTTGTCCAGATTCGCCACCATGCGCACGGGGTTGCCCACGCGCGCCTTGCTGCGCGGATCGACGCGCGCCACATACGAATTCTTGCCCGTCAGCAGATACAGGAATACTTCGTTGCCCATCAATTCGGTCACTTCCACCTTGGCGTCGATGTTGCCGGGGTGAATGTTCGGCGCGACATAGTCCGCGTCATAGAGGTCTTCCGGCCGGATGCCCATGAACACTTGCTTGCCGACGAAGTTCTTCAAGCCTTGGACGCGCTCGGCCGGGATGGGCAGCTTGAAGCCGTCGCCTTCCACTTCCACGTTGTCGCCCGTGCCCTTCACCGTCACGTCAAAGAAGTTCATGCTGGGGCTGCCGATGAANNTGCGCGTGCCCATCGTCATGGCTTCCGTCTGGTCGTGCGTCACGTAGATGAAAGTCGTGGCCAACTGCTGATGCAACTTGGTGATCTCGGCGCGGGTCTGCACGCGCAACTTGGCGTCCAGGTTGGAGAGCGGCTCGTCGAACAGGAAGACCTTCGGCTCGCGCACGATGGCGCGGCCCACCGCCACGCGCTGGCGCTGCCCGCCCGACAACTGCCGGGGCTTGCGCGGCAGCAACGGCTGAATGCCCAGAATACCGGCCGCTTTCTGCACGCGGTCGTCGATGTCCTTTTCTTCCGCCTTGATCTTGTTGTACGCGCCGCGATTGAGCACGGCGGTGAACATTTTACGCAGGCGGCCGGTCTTGGCGCGCAGTTTCAAGGCGAAGGCCATGTTGTCATACACGCTCATGTGCGGGTAGAGCGCNNGGAACACCATGGCGATGTCGCGGTCTTTGGGGGGCACATCGTTGACGGGGCGATCGCCGATGTAGATGGTGCCTTCGCTGATGTCTTCCAGGCCGGCTAACATACGCAGGCTGGTCGATTTGCCGCACCCCGAAGGGCCGACGAAGACCAGGAATTCCTTGTCGGGAATCTCCAGATTGAGGTTGTTCACCGCCGTCACATTGCCATACCGCTTGACCACGTTCTCGAACGTTACTGATGCCATGGGGGCCGCCTCCGATAATTTGTAGCCCAATCTGGGCCTATTTTTAATTTAGGTAATAGTTTACCGCAGAATGGCCGATTCATGCAAGTGGCAACTGTCACGCCCTCGCCAAGCCGATCGACTGCCGGCGGGCCGATCGGGTGTTAGAGCCAGCAGTTCTCAATTTGGATCCGTAGTAACGACTTCAGTCGTGGTTTGCGGCCAAAAAGCGACTGAAGTCGCAACTACCGGCGTCAATTGTTTTCATATTGAGAATTGCTGTGTTAGATCAACACCAGGCCTGAGCGCGGTGGGAGCTTCACCTCGCGCAGGACGCCGTCCACAATCGGCCAGCGCTGATCGAGATTGAAAGCATCGCCCAGTGCGCCCTCACCCAACCCGATCGCTTTAACCGGGATGTCGATCGCTTGGGGGGCAGTCGAAGCGTTCAGCACGACCACCAACTTGTCTTGATCGAGCCAGCGCCCGAAGGCGACCACCTCCCGATCGGCATACAGGCGATGAAACGAGCCACGACGCAAGGCGGGATAGGCTTTGCGCAGCGCCGTGAGCTGCTTGACGTGAGCCAGCAGATCGAGATTCCAGCGAGATTCGTCCCACGGGAAGGCCGCGCGGCATTCAGGGTCATGCCGGCCGACCATGCCGATTTCGTCGCCATAGTAAATGCACGGCGCGCCGGGATAGGTAAACAAAAACCAGTAGGCCAGCTTCAATGCCGACCAGTCTTCGCGCACGCTGCTGATGAAGCGCGGCGTATCGTGGCTGTCCAGCAGGTTCAACTGCGCCAGCGTGATTTGCGGATCGTACCAACCCAACACCGTTTCGATCGCATTGGCGAAATCGACGCCGTCCATCGGTCGGGCCCCGCGATAGCCGCCCGCTTTGCGCGTTTCTTCCAGATCGAGCTGGTGCCCGCCAAAGAAGCCCAAACAAGCCAGCGTCACCGGATAATTCATCACGGCGTCGAATTGATCGCCTTGCAGCCAGCGCTGCGATTGTTCCCAAATCTCGCCCACGATATACGCTTCGGAATTGAGGGTCTTGACGCGACGGCGAAACTCGCGCCAGAATTCGTCGTCGTCAATCTCTTGCGGCACATCCAGGCGCCAGCCATCGATGCCGAATTCGATCCAGTGCGTGGCGACATTCCAGATGAATTCGCGCACGGCGGGAGTGCGGGTGTTGAATTTGGGCAGCGCGGGCAGGTCCCACCACGCTTGATAACCGATCGCTTTGAAACTGCCTTTACCTTTTTGCAAGGCGTGCTGAGCCGCCGGATCGGGATAGGGCGCGAAGTGCTTCTTGCCATAAAGGCGATCAGGATCGAAGTGGAACCAATCGACGTAGGGCGAGGAGGCGCCATTTTCCAGCGTGTGATTGAATTGCCAGAAGCCGCGGCTGGCGTGGTTGAACACGCCATCAGGGACCACGCGCAGGCCGCGCGCATGCGCTTCGTCGATCAAGTGCCGGAAGGCCGCATTGCCACCCAGGAGGGGATCGACGCTGAAATAGTCGTAAGTGTGATAGCGATGATTGGCCGGCGAAGCAAAGATGGGATTGAAATAGATCGCCGTCACGCCGAGGTCTTGCAGATAATCCAGTTTCTCGGCCACGCCAAATAAATCGCCGCCTTTGAAGCCGAAAGGATTGGGCGGAGAATCCCACTCTTCAAGATGCAAGCCGTCGCGGTGCAGCCTTTCGCTCTTGGCAAAACGGTCGGGAAAGATTTGATAGAAGACCGCATCTTTGACCCACTCGGGGGGGGTGATGACACTCATAGTGCCTCCTGCATGATAAGACAAGATCAAAATTACCGGCGCGCGTCCGATCGAATAAATGGCGCGTGCACTTCGGTCGAGGTGAGCAGCGCATACCGGCTCGGCTTGCGATAGGCGTTGCCCCACGACTCATGCGAGCGGTAATGTCGCAAGCGATCGAGATCGAGCGCGGCAATAAACACCTCTTCACGCCCATCGGCTTCGATAGCGGTCATATCGCGTGAACCGTTGTCGTCGAAGGCGACGCCGTCAAACGCGATCGAGTGACCGTTCTCTTGCGACGCAGCGTAGTTCGTCATGGCCAGCGCCGTCATGTTCTCATAGGCCCGCGCGCGATATTGACTGAGCCGGTTGATCTCCAGTTCGCACGCGTTGGGCGTTAGGATCACTTCCGCGCCTTTGAGCATGAGAATCCGCGCGCTTTCGGGAAATTCTCGATCATAACAAATCATCGCGCCGACATTGATCGGGCCATGCCGTGTGTCGAGCGCGGCGACGTAGAAATCGTCGCCGGGCGTGAGCGCGGCTTCGATGTCGAAGTCGCACGTGTGGATCTTAGCATAGGTGAAGAGGAGGTCACCATGCCGATCGATCAGGGACAGCGAATTGCGTGGCGCGACCGGCCAGCGTTCCAGATACGTCAGCGCAAGCGCCATGTCGAGTTCGCGGGCCAGCTGTCGAAAGTGCGTAACGAATTCTGACTCGACCCCGATGGCTTGCGCGGCCCAGCGTTCGCGCGCGCCGGGTTCGTTGGGATCGAAGAAAGTATATCCGATGTTCCACATCTCAGGGAACAGGGCCAGGTCGGCGTCCAGCGTTTTGGCGCGGCGGCAGAAGTCTTCGCCTTTGGCGAGATTCGCGGCTTGATCGACGCCGCTGGAAGTCATTTGTAGTAAGGCGATTTTGAACACCTCACCCCCCAGCCCCTCTCCCGAAATGGAAGAGCATATTTCGGGAGAGGGGAGCAAAGTCTATTCCTCAACCGCGTCAAACAATGTTCCACGCAACAGATAGCGCTGCAAGGCGATGAAGACAATCACGACGGGAATGCTCATCATGATTGCGGCCGCCGCCAGATTATTCCACGAGCCAGCGTACGAGATTGATGCTGCATTCCGGAGATTGCCATGGCCAGGGTGACGTTATACTTCACACGGGCGGTTTCAGGTGGGATGGACAATGGGATAGTCATGCCACAATTTTATCAGAATCAAAAACGCATTTTATGCCCGTGGGCAGTATAGAACTGAACAGCCCTGCAGGAGAGGGGCCGGGGGTGAGGCAG
>PMCF01000356.1 GCA_003154115.1 Anaerolineae bacterium | reverse complement strand
GACATCGTGCCTGACGAGTGGCAGGTCATCGGGCGCAATTCACCACGTGGACCATATGCACCTGATGAGGCGAGGGCCATCCAACAGTGGGTCGAGACGCGACACTCCGAATACGGCCAAGCATTGCGCTTCATCCTGTCGAGCGGGGCGCGCATCGATGAGACATTGCACTTACGCACCGACAAGATTTTCGTTGACAGGAAATGCATCGAGTTGGTCGGCAAAGGTGGGCGCGTACGCCGGATTAAAGTCTTGCATGCTGACGCGTTGGGCGAGTTGGATCTCGCGCGCCGCTTCGTGTATCTGGACCACGTGAATAATGGGGTTCACTGGAAGGACGGTCTCGAACGCGCCGTTCGGCAGGGCTGTGACGCACNNACCGCCTGCGGTGCAGTGCAGGTGTGTGGCTGGGGCACAATCCCCATCGCACTGAGGTGACGTACGCTTATGTGCCACGGGGACATTGACGGCAGGTTGATGATACGGCTGGCTGAACTTCGTGGATCAATTATGATGCGCGAAGTTCTTTTTTGGAACAAATTCAATACATCAGCGTCTACAGAGTAGAAAGTGATAACGGGGCCCCGTCCGCTTCCAACCTGATTGCAATCGTATCGCTGATCCGTTGATACCACTATTTCGCCCATAGGAGGAAGTAATATGAACGCCCGTCTCTCGTCGCTGTTTACTGTTTTAGTCGTCCTGGGTCTGTTGCTATCGGCGTGCGCACCTGCCGCTGCACCTACTCCAGCGCCGCAATTCCAGCCGCCCGCCAATAGCGCACCGCCTAATGCCAACCCATTACCCGCGCAACCGGCCAGGCCAGCAGCCACCGCCGCCCCTGCCGCGCAACCGCCTGCGCCCGCCGCACCAAAAGATCAGTTACAGCAACCGCCTGCAGCGCAGGCACCAACTGCCGGTCTGGCCCAACCGCCCGCCGCCTCCGGTCAACCCTGCTGCCCGCCCACGCCGTGGCCCACCTATCCGCCGCAGCGCCAGTACACGCAGTATCCGTTCATGGACACGCGCGAAGATCATCTGAGCACGTTTGCGATGGATGTCGATACGGCCTCGTACACCAAGATGCGCGACTACATCCGCAACGGCCAACTCCCGCCGACCGATCTGGTCCGTGTCGAGGAATTTGTGAATTTCTTTGATATGGAGTACCCAGATCCTGAGTCCGGTGCATTCAGCATCAATCTCGAAGGCGCGCCGTCGCCATTCGGGGGTGAGGGCACGTACCTCGTGAAGGTCGGCATTCAGGGCAAGCACATCGCCGGCTGGCAGCGCAAAGACGCCCTGCTGACGTTCGTCATCGATGTGTCCGGCTCGATGAGTGAAGACAACAAGATCGATATGGTCAAGCACGGCCTGACGACGCTAGTCGATCAACTTCAGGCCAACGATCGGGTCGCGATCGTCGCCTTCACCGATCGGGCGTGGACCGTCATCGAGCCGACCTCAGTCGAGAATCGCAATCGCATCCTCGACGCCATCAACGGCCTGTATCCGATGAACTCCACTAACACCGAAGCCGGGTTGAAATTGGGGTACGATCTCGCGTCGCAATACTATCGGGATGGCGCGATCAATCGCGTGATTCTGGCCACCGACGGCGTCGCCAATGTCGGCAACACCGATCCGAACGTGCTGGCACAATACGCGCAGGATTGGTATGGCCGCAACATCTTCCTGTCAACGGTCGGTGTGGGGCGCGGCAACTACAATGACAAACTGCTGGAGACGCTGGCCGACAAGGGCAACGGGGTGTACTCGTTCCTCGACAGCATGGAAGCGGCCCAGCGCATCTTCGCGCAGGATTTGAACGGCACGCTGCAAACGATCGCAAAAGACGCCAAGATTCAGGTCGATTTCAATCCGAATGTGGTGCGCGGCTATCGCCTGCTGGGCTATGAGAATCGCGCCGTGGCCGATCAAGACTTTCGCAACAACGCGGTCGATGCGGGTGAAGTGGGCGCGGGTCACAGTGTGACGGCGCTGTATGAAGTCCAGTTCAACACTGAAGGCGGCGATGAGGCCTTCGTCGCGCGGGTGCGCTATGCCGACCCGGACACCAACGCTGTGACCGAATTGAGCAAGCCGTTCAAGACGGGCGATTTCCAGCGTGACTTCACACGCACCTCGCCGCGCTTCCAGCTGGCCGCCGCCGTGGCGCAGTTCGCCGAGATTCTGCGCGGCAACGACTGGGCCAAATTCGAGAAGATGCGCGATGTCGCCAGCCTGGTCTCCAACGTGCAGCGTGCGCTGCCCTTCGATCAGGATGTCAATGAGTTCATGGGGCTGGTAAACCAGGCCGCGCGCCTGACGGACTGACGACAGTTGTTTGAGCCTATAGGCGAAGGTCGGGCGCTTCAATCTGGATAACCCGACCTTCGCCGCTCGTCTGCTCAACCGAAGATTGCCGCGAAGTTCTGTTGGCCGGCTTTCTCCGCTGGCTGCTGGCGAAGTCGATCGTAGACACACGCGGCATTTTCTGAGCCTGGTTTATTCACTTCCTGCCGGATGTCATCATCTTCACCGGTTTCTTTTTCGTTTAAGCCCGCGTCCCTGCGGGCGGAGAGCATAGCGAAAGCCTGCCCCATAAGTGAAATGCACACAATCCAGATTAGGCCGATGGAGACTATCGCTCTTGACAGGTAGGCCTCAGCCAACGCTCCATTGCAGTCCAGCGCGGCCGTTCGAGTACATCCTCCCATTCGAACTGGAGTACAATAGCGACATCTGGCTATCCGGTGATTACGCATGTCTCGTACACTCCGCTTTGGCGCACAATTCGATGTCGCAGACCCGTTCTGGGTGTTGGTGCGTGAGGCCGTGTATCAACGTCCACAGCAGCACGGCATCGGTGTCGTGCCGATCGATGCTGTTAGCCCCTATCTGTACGCCCTGTCGACCGATGAGCAAATCAGCCTGATCGAGGAACTGCTCGTTCAAGAGATCGACGCCTTGATCTGCCAGGACTGGCCGGAATCGTTCGCCACTCGCTTGCTCGATCCAGGCATTCCCGTCGTCACGCTCACCGAATCCAACTTGCGCCATCCGTTGTTCGTGTCACCGCATGGCCTGTATGACATTGCCCGAGACATCGGCGAATTCATCGCACAGCGTTTAGTCGGTCGAGGCCGGGTGCTGGTGATGGGCGGTGGCGTGCATCACATCGGCGAAGATGGCCAGAGCCGGGTGGCCGGCGTAAGCGACGCCTTGCAGGTTTATCCGCCGATCAGCACCCGGCGTTTTCCCGGCTTGTGGACCTACGAAGAAATCAGTCAGCACCTGCGCGGTTTTGACTGGCCTGAAGCGTGCGGGAATGACACTGTCGTGTTGGCTGAACAGTTACTCAACTACAAAGGTAATGAAGATGCCTAAAATTGCTTTCATCGGTGCGGGCAGCACGGTCTTCGCCAAAAACTTGCTCGGCGACATTCTCAGTTTTCCCGAACTGGCCGGGGCGCACATCGCGTTGATGGATATCGATCCCGAGCGCTTGCGCACGTCGGAAATCGTGGCGCACAAAGTGGCCGATTTCTTCGGCGCGAAACCGGCAATCGAAGCCACACTCGATCGGCGGCGCGCGCTCGACGGCGCCGACTACGCCATCAGCATGTTTCAGGTCGGCGGTTACAAGCCCGGCACCGTGATCGATTTTGAAATCCCGAAGAAATATGGCCTGCGGCAAACCATCGCCGATACGCTGGGCATCGGCGGGATCATGCGCGCCCTGCGCACGATCCCCGTCTTCCTCGATATTTGTGCTGACATGGAAGAGCTCTGCCCCGATGTGACCTTCCTGCAATACGTGAACCCGATGGCGATGAACACGTGGGCAATCAATCGCGCCAGCCAGATCAAAACGGTGGGGTTGTGTCACAGCGTGCCGAGCACGGCCGAGGCGCTGGCCGAGGACCTGGGCGTGCCGATCGACGAGATCAACTATCGGTGCGCGGGCATCAACCACATGGCGTTCTATCTCAACTTCGAGCGTAATGACGAGGATCTGTATCCGCGTCTCCGCGAGGTCGCCGAAAAAGGCACGTTTGGCCGCCGCTATCGCCACCTCGCCGACAAGGTGCGCTACGAAGTCTTCAAGCGCACGGGCTACTTCGTCACTGAATCGAGCGAGCATTTCAGTGAATATGTGCCGTGGTTCATCAAGCGCGACCGGCCCGATTTGATCGAGCAATACGAAGTGCCGCTGGATGAATACCTCACGCGCTGTGAACTCCAGATCGCCCAATGGGAATCGGCCAAAGCCGCGTTTGAACGCGGCGAGTTGGAAATTACTCACGAACGCACGCATGAATACGGCTCGTTGATCATTCATAGTCTGGAGACCAACACGCCGCGCGTAATTTACGGCAATGTCCCGAATCGCGGCTTGATCGACAATCTGCCGCAAGGCTGCTGTGTGGAAGTACCGTGCCTAGTCGATAAGAATGGCGTGCAGCCCACACGCATCGGCGCGCTGCCGCCGCACCTGGCCGCGTTGATGCAGACCAACATCAACGTGCAGGCGCTCACCGTGGAAGCCGCATTGACGCGGAAACGCGAGCATATCTATCACGCCGCCATGCTCGATCCGCACACGGCGGCCGAATTGAGCCTCGATCAAATCTGGCAGCTGGTCGATGAACTCATCGCCGCCCATGGCTCCATGCTGCCGGTTTACACTGCTTAGAGAGTGTTTCTTAAAGCTTTGTGCCCGTCATTCCCGCATGTTGTTAGCGGGAATCCAGAAAGCCTATCGGCATAGAGCGTCCGTGGTCAGCCTTGGATGCCCGACACGCCCTGCCGAAGGGACGCTTTGCGCGGGGGCGCGCATGGCGAAAGCACTCGGGCATGACAGTCTCGACCATTTGAGAAACAATCTCTTGGGTCGCTGCATTAATCTCGTTTACGTCGAAATCAAATATTATGATTCACTTCAACCCGGACACGCGCACGTTCAATTTGCTGCTGAAGACCAGTTACTATGCCTTTCAGGTGGATGACGCCGACCGCGTCGTTCATCTCGGCTGGGGGCCACGGCCTGACGATGTCACCGATGATGATGTGATCAGCGGCACTGTCGCTCACAAGACCTACGACACACCGTGGAGTTTCATCGCGCAATTTCGGCCCGATGAAGTCTTGACCTTCGGGGATGTCACGTCGCATCAAGTCACACTGAAAGCGAGTTTCCCGTCGCTGCCGGTGCCGTTGAAAGACGGCGAAGCCCTGCATCTGCCCATCCGCGATCTGCGTCTGCGTTACGTCGATCATGCGATTGTGACCGATGCGCAACCCGGCCTCGCGCCGACGCATGGCCTGCCCGTCAAAGATAATTCGCCACGCGAAACATTGCGTGTGCGACTGAAAGATCCCGTTCAAGATTTTTTCGTCACGCTATGTTATCGTCTCACGCCCGAACACGACATCCTCGAGCGTTGGCTGGAATTGGAAAACGCCGGGCAAGACACGGTGTCGTTTGAAGTGTGCTACTTTGCTTCACTGCATTTGCCCGCCGGGACAAACGAATTGACTTACGTCAGCGGCGCGTGGGCGCGCGAATTCACGTCGCACCGCGAACGACTCTCGCCGGGCACGCACATCATCGACAGCCGCAATCTCCAAACCGGCCACGTCACCAATCCAATCTTCATGGTCAATCGACCCGGCCAGGCATGGGAAGAGAGCGGCACAGTCTACTTCGGCGCGTTAGCGTACAGCGGTGCGTGGCAGATCGCCGTTGAGCAGCTGCCCACGTGGGACGTGCGCGTTCACGCGGGATATCATTCGTTCGATTTTCAACTCGATCTTGCGCCCGGCGAAAAGCACATCACGCCCGCTATC
The DNA here is from genome assembly GCA_003154115.1 of Anaerolineae bacterium. Lineage (GTDB taxonomy): Bacteria > Chloroflexota > Anaerolineae > Fen-1058 > Fen-1058 > Fen-1058. The sequence continues at coordinate 4,747 of PMCF01000356.1, read as the reverse complement.
GTGTGCGGCGTCAGCGCCGATGGTTGGGGCGGCGCGAGCCGGCGCTTGCACGCCTTCACGCACGACCGCGTGCTGCCACGCCCGCCACAAGGCCCGCGTTTTCGCCCCGTGCTCTACAACGGCTGGGAAGCCACGTATTTCAACTTGAGTTACGAAGGCCAGGCCGAATTGGCACGCAAAGCGGCGGAAATGGGCGTCGAACTGTTCTGCGTCGACGACGGCTGGTTCGGCGCGCGGCGCAGCGATCACGCCGGACTCGGCGATTGGGTCGTGCGCGCCGATGCCTTCCCTGAAGGGCTGGAACAACTCGTGCGAGAGGTTCATCGGTTGGGGATGAAATTTGGATTGTGGGTCGAGCCGGAAATGGTCAACCCCGATTCTGATCTGTATCGCCGCCATCCCGATTGGGTGCTGCACTTTCCCGGTCGTGAACGCACCGAAGCGCGGCATCAATTGATCCTTGATTTTGGCCGCGATGAAGTGATCGAGTACATCTTCTCGATGCTAGATGCGTTGGTCGAGCGTTATTCCATCGCCTTCTTCAAATGGGACATGAATCGCCTCGCCACCGAACCCGGCTCAGTCGTGGGCAAAGCGATCTGGCGCAAGCACGTGGCGGGGGTGTATCGCATCATGGATCGGCTGCGCGCCAAACACCCGACGCTGGATATTCAAAGCTGTTCGGGTGGCGGAGGCCGGATCGATCTGGGCATTCTCGCCCGCACCGATCAGGTGTGGGTTAGCGACAACACCGACGCGTTCGATCGCATCGGCATTCAAGAGGGCTTCAGCCTCGCGTATCCGGCGCGCTGCATGGAAGCGTGGGTCACGCACGAGCACAGCCACATCACACAGCGCACGACTTCGCTGGGCCTGCGCTTCGATGTGGCGATGCGCGGCGCGTTGGGCATCGGCTCCAGTCTCAACGAATTGAGCGACGCCGAACTGGCCGAGTATGCGAGTTACATCGCTTTCTACAAGCGCATCCGTCACGTCATTCAAGAAGGCACGTTGTACCGACTGGAACGCCTCGAAGAGTTTCAGGCCTCGGTGATCGAGTACGTCCAATCGGATGGGCGCGAAGCCGTCTATTCCGAAGCGATCCACGATTACCCGATCGGCAGCTTCAGACCCGCGGCCGTGTTGAAAGGCTTGATTTCCAGTGCGATTTACACCGTCACCGATCGGCACAATCACGAAGTCCAGCGCGCCACCGGCTACGAGTTGATGACGCTGGGTCTGCCGCGCGAGATGACCGAGCACGTAGGGTATAGCCGGACATTGTATCTGCAAGCAATTTGATTCAGAAAAGGAGAAATCAGCATGTCATCCGTCACGTTCGAGAATGTCGTCAAGCGCTATGGCAACAACACGGTGGTCAACAATCTGAACCTGCAAATCCCCGACAAGGAATTTCTGGTGTTCGTCGGGCCGTCGGGCTGCGGCAAGTCCACCAGCCTGCGGATGTTGGCCGGGCTGGAAGACATCAGCGAAGGCACCATCTACATCGGCGATCGCCCGGTCAACGATGTGCCCCCCAAAGACCGCGACATCGCCATGGTGTTCCAGTCGTATGCCCTCTACCCGCACATGAGCGTGTATGACAACATGGCCTTCGCGCTGAAGTTGCGCAAGATGCCCAAAGCCGAGATCGATCAGCGCGTCAAGAAGGCGGCACAGACGCTGGGCATCGAGCAGCTCTTGCCGCGCAAGCCGCGCCAACTCTCGGGCGGACAGCGCCAGCGTGTGGCGGTGGGCCGCGCCATCGTGCGTGAGCCGAAGGTCTTCCTGTTCGACGAGCCGCTGTCCAACCTCGACGCGAAACTGCGCGTGCAGACGCGGGCGGAGATCAGCAAGCTGCATCAACAACTCGCGACGACCTTCATCTACGTGACGCACGATCAGACCGAAGCCATGACGATGGGCTCGCGCATCGCGGTAATGAAGGACGGCTTGCTGCATCAGGTCGATACGCCGCAGACACTGTATGACAAGCCCAACAATATCTTCGTGGCCGGCTTCATCGGCAGCCCCAGCATGAACTTCTTCGACGTGAGTATAAAGGGCAACGCCGACAACATTCAGGTCGAGGGCGATGGTTTCCAGTTAGCGATTCCGGGCGAGCGGGCGCAGGGGTTGAAGTCTTATCTGGGCCAGAAGGTGACGATGGGCGTGCGGCCGGAAGACCTGTTTGACGCTGACTATGTGGCGCAGAGCATCCATCCGGGCAATCTGGACGCGCAGGTGGAAGTGACGGAGTTGATGGGGAACGAGGTGTTCCTGTACCTGTTGACAGGCGGGCATTCCTACGTGGCGCGGGTCGATCCGCGCACGAAGGCGAAAGTGGGCAACAAGGTGCGCATCGTCGCCAACCTGGACAAGGTTCACTTCTTCGACAAGAAGTCCGAGCAGGCCATCCGCTAATGCGGCTGTGAGGTAATCATGGATCTAAACGCGCTCTTTTCTGCGCCGCAGTTCTTTTCTGCGCCGCACCGTCGCTTGAATGCGCTCACCGGCGATTGGGTTTTGATCTCACCCCATCGGACACAGCGACCGTGGCAGGGGCAAGTCGAGAAAGCGGCGATCGATCAACGGCCTGCTTATGATCCGACCTGCTATCTCTGCCCCGGCAACACGCGCGCGGGCGGTGTGCTCACTCCGCCTTACACCAGCACGTACGTTTTCAACAATGACTTCGCGGCGCTGCTGCCCGACACGCCGCAGGCAACGTGGACTTCCAAAGACTTGATTGTCGCTCAGGCCGAACGCGGCATTTGTCGCGTCGTGTGTTTTTCGCCGCGTCACGATCTCACTCTCGCGCAGATGGACTTGCCGGACATTCGCCGCGTGGTCGAGGTGTGGTCCGATCAATACGAGGAACTCGGCGCGCTGCCGTGGGTGCAGCACGTGCAAATCTTCGAGAATCGCGGCGCGCTGATGGGCGCCAGCAATCCGCACCCGCACGGCCAGATCTGGGCCGATGAAACGATCCCGCTCGAACCGGCGAAAGAGATCGCGCGCTGCGGTGAATACACGGCAAAATCAGGCCATTGCCTGTTGTGCGATTATCTCGCCTTCGAACTCGAAGCCGCCGCGCGCATCGTCTGCGCCAACGATCACTTCGTCGTCGTCGTGCCGTTCTGGGCGGTGTGGCCGTTTGAGACATTGTTGCTCACCCGACGTCACGTCAACACCATCACCGACCTGACATCCGATGAGCGTGATGGTCTGGCCGACATCATGCGGCGTTTGCCGATCCGCTACGACAACGTGTTTGAGATTTCGTTTCCGTACTCGATGGGCTTCCATCAACGCCCGACCGATCAGCTGGCCCACGCCGAATTGCACCTGCACGCGCACTATTATCCGCCGCTGCTGCGATCGGCCACCGTCCGCAAATTCATGGTCGGTTACGAGATGCTGGGCCAGCCGCAGCGCGACATCACGCCCGAACAGGCCGCCGATCGCTTGCGGGCCTTGCCTGAAATTCACTACAGTCAGCGAGGTTAGGGGGTGTCCCTTCAACAACGTGTCACTCAAGAATTCGAACGCCGCTTTGGATCAGCGCCGCACGCCATCGTACGCGCGCCGGGCCGCGTGAATTTGATCGGCGAGCACACCGATTACAACGACGGCTTCGTGCTGCCGCTGGCGATCGATCGCGCGATCTGGATCGCATTGCGGCCCCGCGACGATGGACACGTGAGCGTGCATTCGCTCGATTTCGATCAAACGAGCGAGTTTGCGTTGAACGACCTTTACAGGGGATCAGGCTGGGCGGAATACATCAAGGGCGTGGCGTGGGCCTTACAACAAACCGATCGAGCGGTGCGCGGTTTCGAGGGCGTTGTCGCGGGCGATGTGCCGATCGGGGCGGGACTGTCATCGTCGGCCGCGTGGGAACTGGCTTCAGCGCGGGCTTTCGCGGTGACATCAGGTTTTGAGTGGGACGCGGCGCAGATGGCGTTGCTGGGCCAGCGGGCCGAGAATCAGTGGGTGGGCGTGAACTGCGGCATCATGGATCAGATGATNNGCCCTGCTGATCGATTGCCGCTCGCTTGAAACACAGGCGGTGCCGTTACCTGCGGACACGATCGTGGTTGTATTGGACACTGCCACGCGCCGTGGCCTGGTCGACTCGGCTTACAACGAACGCCGCGCGCAGTGTGAAGCCGCGGCCCAGTTCTTCGGCGTAAAAGCTTTGCGGGATGTGAGCATCGAACAATTTGAAGCGCGCGCCGATCAGCTCGACGCTGTCGTGCGCCGCCGCGCGCGGCACGTGATCACCGAAAACGCTCGCACCTGGCAAGCCGCTGAAGCGATGAGGCGCAATGAAGCATCGCGGCGCGGTGAAACAGCGCGGCGTGGCGCTGCGAACGGGCTAGGGCAACTGATGCGGGCCAGCCATCTGAGTTTGCGCGACGATTTTGAAGTATCGAGCCTCGAGTTGAACCGTATGGTGGAATGCGCCGAGCGACAAGCGGGTTGTTACGGCGCGCGCGTGACGGGCGCCGGGTTTGGCGGTTGCGCGGTGGCCTTGGTGCGTGCGGACGCGGCTGATCAATTTGGTCAAGCCGTAGCGGCTCAATATCAAGCGACCACCGGCTTGACGCCCAACGTCTATGTGTGCGCGGCGACCAATGGCGCGGAGATCGTCGAGTCATCAGGCCGGCCTTGTAGACAAGTTCCATAGCTTGCGCGATTAGCATGAATCCTAGAGTGAATTCCAGTTTAGTTTACGGCTTCT
>PMCF01000211.1 GCA_003154115.1 Anaerolineae bacterium | reverse complement strand
CTTCGTGGATGCGGCCCATTTTGTGCTGGCCCCCTTTCTGGGCTTCCTGTGGTGCTTCACCCGCGTGTTCATCAAAGCCCCCGCCGGACGCCAGCGCTTCAATGTCTTGGGCGCGTTGAATGCCCTTACGCACGAACTGATCGCCGTGACCAACGACGCCTACATCAATGCCGAGAGTGTCCGCGAACTGCTCCGCAAATTGGCCGCCCTGCACCTCAGCGTGCCGATCACATTGTTCTTGGACAATGTCCGTTACCAGAAATGTGCGCTGGTGATGGCGACGGCGGCTGACTTGCACATCGAGTTGTGTTTCCTCCCCGCCTATTCGCCGAACTTGAATAAGTGTTTTCTTGTCCATACTATAAACCTGTAACCATGGGGAGAAGAAAAACTCTCCTGTATGCCACACCAGTGTGGGTCACGAAACGGGTCCAACTACGAATTATCCGACTGGGCAGACAATAGCATATATCCGACTTCACCATTCAGTGCTCCGGCGTGCGCCGGCCCTTTATAGCACCGCTCTGCGAGACAAGCAAGTAGCGACACTCTGCCAAATAAGATGCCATAGTTTGGGAATCCCGTTTGCGGGTAATGTAAGCAAAACAAAAAGCCCCCACGAAATGTCATTCGCAGGTGGCTTGTCTGTCGCGGCGAGGGACACCCACCCATGCGGTGCATGGGCGGACCTCCCACCCGACAGCTGGACACAGCATGGGAGCACCTTCATTCTACAACTGCGCTGTCAGCGATTGCCCGCGCTATGATTGGCTTGTTGCCGTGCCTGTTTATCGATCTCGCGCCGTATCGCGAAGGGCAAGTCTTTCCATTCGGCCAGCGTGAGGATGTGCCCAAACTGTGCCTGGCAAATCTTCTTGAGGTTTTGATCGATTCGGCGTGCTAGGTTGGCTACTTCTCGTGTGTCTTGCGGGGCCATGGTTTTCCCTTTGTTACTATCTACTCGACCTATCATTCTCGTATCCGACTATAGACCAGTATACACCCATATCAAATAGCCAAACGCCCGGCCCCGTTCAAGGGTCGGGCCGATGGTTACACACCGCCGATTTGACTTGAAGGATGGCCGCGCGAGAGGACACTTGTCCTACACCGCATGAGTCGCGCCCTGCACTGCACGGGTTGAACCTCCGACTCCAGGTGCCGGCGCAAAACAAAGCCGCCCGCGAATTTGACTCCGCGAGCGGCTTTCTGTCGGGGCGAGAGGATTTGAACCTCCGACCCCTACAACCCCATTGTAGTGCGCTAGCCGGACTGCGCTACGCCCCGAACAGTGGCGTGATTATAACAGAGCGATCAACGTTTGACAAGCAGCTGCTCAAAACAGGTATAATCGTTTCATGTCAGACGATGCTTCTCCTTCAGACTATGCGCCCTACATTGCACTGGCGATCGTGCTGGGCTTGTTCGTGCTGGCCCTGGTGGGACTGCTCGTCGCCGCGTTGATCATTTTTGTGTTCACGCCCACACCTGCCGCCGTGATCACACCGGCGACCAACGCCGCGCCGCTCAATCGGTTGGCCGTGATCGATGCCGATCGCATCTACACCAGCGCTCCCGACGGCTCCGATCAAATTGAGCTCAAGCACAGTGGCAGCGTGCCGACCGCGGCCCTCATCTGGTCGCACGATGGACAACATTTGATCTTCGTCGAAACCGAACGCGATCGAAGCCGCCTGATCAGCGCCCAGCCCGCTGGGGAAGCGCCGCTGATCCTCTTTGAAACCGATCGACGGAGCGCCCCCTTCTATCTAAATGGTTCGCCCGACGATCGGGCCGTAGCATTTCTGATCCCGAGCGCACTCAACGCCATGGAGTTGCAAATCGCCCAAACCGATCGATCCAATTCTGCCCAACTGGCACTAGCCGGCCAGCCCAACTATTCCTCGTGGTCGCCGGACAGCCGATCGTTGGTGGCGCACATTGGCGGCGATCGAGCGGATGCGTTCGTCGGCACTTATACGCTGAACGACACTCAACCCCACCAGATCGAAACAAGCCCGGCGCTGTTTCAAGCGCCCGTGTGGTTGCCCGACAACACGGATACCTGGCTCTATGCGCGGCAGCAAGGCGCACGCGGCGAGTTGGTGCTGAACGCCGCTGGCGCCGTCGAGACTCTGGCTACGTTTGATGGCGGCGTGGCGTTTACGCTCGCGCCCGCTGGACAACAGGTGGCGTACACGCTCAACACGCCAGACAGTTTCCTTTATAACGGCCTGACCATCATCGATCTCGCTAAGCGCACAACGCAGACCGTGTACAAAGGCAATCTGGTGGGGTTCTTCTGGGCGCCGGATGGCAAGAAGATCGCTTATCTGACCGGGGCGCTCGTCGAGCCGGCGTCCATCGGTCGGGCGGGTGGCTTAGCCGCACCCGTGGTGGCGCAAGGTCAACGCGTCCTCCAATTGACGTGGCACGTGATCGATCTGACCTCCGGCCAGACGAGCGATCTCAACACCTTCGAGCCGACCGAAGCCTTCATCTATTTGCTCACCTACTTCGATCAGTTTGCCCAATCCACTACCGTGTGGTCGTCCGACAGCCGCTCCCTGGTGTATACTGGAACACCGTTGATCGGTAAACGTGGCGTCTACGTCGTCGACACCCAGCAGCCCGCTGGGTCCCCGCGCTTTATCGGTCCGGGCGATTTCGCCATTTGGTCGTGGCACTAAAATTACCGGTCAGGCCAAACAACGCGCCCTGCAAATTTTTCCAGGCCCTCTGCCGGTGCTCAGCGCGTGGACGACCGCAAAAGAATCATTGATCATTGATCATTGATCATTGATCATTTTCAACATGTCTAACTGGTCTTATCAAAAACGTAAATCGCTGCGCGGCTGGCAGACGCTGGGCATCATTATCGTCGTGGCCTACGTCCTGGTGCAGTTCGTACTCTTTCAAGTGTCGTTGTCGCGCCTGCCTGCGGCGTGGAGCATCGGCGGACAGCCCTATCCCGACCAACCGATCGACGAAGCCGTCGAGCAGATCGACGCCGATCTGCAACAGCCCGTCACACTGCGCTATCTCACCTCCACCGTAACCCTCCAGCCGCAGGCGATCGATTTCACGTTCGATCTTACCGAGACGCAGCGGGTGGTACACGAAGCTCGCACGCGCACGGCCTCCATCGGCGATTTCCTGCGGCATCTGGTTCTGCAACCGCCTGCCGCGCGTGATATTCCCGTCAGTGCCAGCTACTCCGACGAAAAAGCGCGCGCGTTCCTGGCCGACGTGGCCACGCGCTATGACGTGCCGCCTCGCTCGCCCGTCCCGCAGAATGATACGTTGTCCCTGTCACCCGGACAGCCCGGCCGCTTGCTCAACATTGTCGCGTCGATGCCCGCGTTGGAGGATGCGTTGAAGTCTGCCGCCAGGCGTGACGCCGACTTAGTCGTAGAACAAAAACCGGCCCCGCCTCCTACGCTCGATCAGCTGAAGCAGCTCATGCAAGCGCGCTTAGCCTCATTTCCTGGCACCGCGAGCGTGTTTCTAAAGGACTTGCAGACCGGCGAGGAACTCACTATCAATCCCAATGTGCCCTTCACCGGCGGCGGGGTGATGAAACTCCCCATCGCCGTCGAGATCTATCGGAAGTATGATCTGCCGCTGGATGTGACCACCACGCAACGGCTGACGGCCACGCTCACCACCGAGTTGAGCAATTTGCCCGCTAATCAACTGCTCAATCAAATTGGTGAGGGCAATACCTTTGCCGGCGCTAATACCGTCAGCGCCTCGCTGGGAAATTTAGGGTTGCGTAATTCATATCTGGCGCAGCCGTTCGATCAGCCCATCACAGCCACCCACGGCATCAGCACGCCGGCCAATACGAATCCGCCCATGAACACCAATCCCAGCCCGGCCATGCAGACGACCGCTGGCGATATCGGCCTGTTGTGGGAAATGATCGATCAATGCAGCCGGAGCGGCGGGGCGTTGCTCGTGGTCTATCCCGATCAACTCAACCCGATCGAATGCCGCGCGCTGATCGAGCTGCTGCGGACGAATTCACCGGCGGATATTCCGGCGCTGTTGCGCAGTGGCCTACCGGCTCAAGCGGTGGTCGCCAACCGGCCCGGCGGCAACTTCGATACACGCGGCGATGCCGCGTTAGTGCGCAGCCCCGGCGGCGATTACATCCTCGTCGTCTTTCTCAACACCGCCAATCAGAACTTCGACTGGAACGTCGCCAACTCGGTCATGAGCGATCTCTCCAAAACAGCTTACAACTATTTCAATAGTCGCTAGTCAATGTCAGTAAGTTAAGCCGGGGGTAACGTCATGCCCGAGTGCCTCCGCCTGGCGCGTCGCCGGCACATTGTGCCGGGTACGACGTATCGGGCATCCAGAGTGCCGATTGGCGACATGTACGGTCGTGCAACTGCCGCAGGTCCCGCTTTGCCGTACCCAGGCCCCGGTGGGGCCTGGCGGCACGCACGCCTAGCGCGTCGCCGGCACAACGTGCCGGGTACGACGTGAGCGAAAACGTGCGGGAATGACGTGGCCGACACACTAACTTACTGACATTGAGTCGCTAGTGGTTGGTTGCTGGTAGCTGGTAGTCGATCAACAAAAACCGATCGGAGTGCTACCCCCGATCGGTTTTGATTCTTCAGCCTGGCCCGTGTCCGACGCTTTGCGTCGGCGGTCGAAGATGCCGCATGTTTATTGCGGCACGCCAGGCGCATCTTTCATCCGTTTCAACACGACCAGGGTGAAATCATCAAACGGCGGCACATTGCCCACAAAGGCATCGACTGCGGCTTCAATCGCGGCGACGATGTCCTCGGCCGATTGATCGGCATGCGCCAGAACCACTTCCTCCAACCGCTCTACCCCAAACTCTTCTTCGGCGGCGTTAAACGCTTCGGTCACACCATCGGTATACAACGCCAGCACATCGCCCGGTTCAAGCGTGACGGAATGCTCGGTCAGCTGCAAATCAGGAATGACGCCCAACGCCATGCCGTGTAGCAGCAAACGTTCCACCCGGCCCGCGCCGACGTTCACCCACAACGGCGGATTGTGCCCCGCGTTCGCATACGTGAAGTGGCCCGAGCGTGGATGCAATAAGCCGTAGAACACCGTCACGAACAAGTCCGATCGCGCATCGGAGATGATCAACGTGTTAGTGCGGCGCAGCGCATCCGACGGCGAGCGCCCGCTCATCGAGGTCGCGCGCATCAGCGTGCGGCTCAACGCCATGAACAAAGCGGCGGGCACGCCCTTGTCGGCGACATCCGCGATCGCAATGCCGACGTTGCCATTGGACAACAGCATGAAATCATAGAAGTCGCCGCCCACCCGTCGCGCCGAGCGCCACGCCGACGCAAGTTGATAACCCGGTATCACCGGACAACAAGCGGGCAAGAAACTCTTCTGAATCTCGCGGGCTAGGTCGAGTTCTTTCTCCAACACCTGCCGCGTGGCCTGATCGGCTAATAAACGCACGCTCTCGATCGAGGTGGAGGCTTGCGAAGCAATGCCATTCAGAATGTTAAGACGACGTTGATTGAGCAGCAAATCTTCGGTGTGTCCGTCGACCAGCAGCACGCCCACCAATTCGGTGCGACCGCGCAGCGGCAGCACGATGGGCAAGCGCAGCCGCAGAGCTTGCGCCACCCGATCGGGTACGGCGACCACGGCCTGGGCCGTATCCTCACCAGCGACGATCCACTCGTGCCGTTCAGTGCGCAGGGCCGTAAACTCGTTCATGAGATCGAGCGGCAGGCCGTGCGCCCGGCCGGCCAATAAGATCGGTCGCCCTTTTTCCGCCAGGAACAAGGCACACACCTCCACGCCGACAAAAAACGGCGCCAAACGCACGATAGTGCTGACAATCGCATCCAGATCGGTTAGCGGGCCGATCGCTTCGGCCACCTGCAGCAGCGCCGTACTGACCCACGCTTCCTCGCCCTGCGCAATCGCCAACTGCGCGCTCCTGATCGCCATGGCGGCTTGATTGGCGATGCCGCCCAGCAAGCCCGCCTTGCGCGGGGTCAGAAATTGATCGGGCGTAGCGCCGACCCACATGACACCGTTGAGCTCGCCATGGGCCAGCAGCGGCAGTCCCAACACATCGCCCGGCCCGAAGTACGTCATGATCGGATCGTGAGCCAGCGACGCCGGACGCATGATCGGCTTGAAGGTCTGGCAGATCTCGTCAAGCAGCAAGCTATCACCGGGGATCAACTTCAGCGTGTAGAAGTCGTTTAGCGCCTCGATACCGAAAGCAGCTTGCCCGCGAAAATGCCCCGGCTCGCCGGAAGCGAGGATCACGCCGCAGCGATCGACGCCCGACAACAGCGGCGTGATGCGCACCACCGTGTCCAACACTTCTTCCAGGTTGGTCGCTTGCCCCGTCGCCTCGGCCACTTGCAACAACGCCGTGCTGATCCAGGCCTGCTCGCGTTCAGTCGCATACAGGCGCGCTTCGTGAATCGCGATCGCAATCTGATCGGCCAGCGTGCGCAGCGTATAGCGGTCCTCGTCGTTGAAGGCCGCCACCTGATCGCTTTCCACGTCAATCGCGCCGATGATGTTTTCACCGAAAATCAAGGGCACAGCCAATTCCGAGCGGGTCGCGCGCAGCGTCGCGTCCGGCCAGTAGCGTTCATCCTGCGTCACATCGGGCACGTTGAGCGCCTCGCCCTTTTCCACCACCCACCCGATGATGCCCTGCCCCACATGCACGTGCTGATTGTGTAGCACCTCGTAAGTGACACCTTCAAACACGATGCGGTTGGAACTTTCTTCGCGCACACAAATGGCGACAAAGGTATAATCAAACGTCGCGCGGACCAGTTCCACCGTTTGATGAAACAGCGTATCGAGATCGAGGATGGCGGCGATCTGGCGGCCAATTTCGCCGATCAGCTGCAAATGCCCGGCCCGCCGCTGTTCCTGTTGCAGCAAACGGGTGTTGGCAATCGCGGCCGCGGCTTGATTGCCGATGATGGACAACAGCCGCACGTGCTCGTCCGTAAACGCGCCGGGCCGGAAGCTTTGAATCACCAGCGCCCCGATCGATCGATCGCGCGCGACGAGCGGCACAAACACCGCCGAACGCGGCGCCGCATCGTTGGTGTAACGCGGCTGGGCGGGCAACCGATCGCGCTCCTGCTCGAAATCGCGCACCACTAGCGGTTGGCGCGACTCGCGCACCCAACCCACTAGCCCGGGATTCTCACTGAGATCAAACCGTTGGGGTGACAGGCGCTGCCCATCGCGAATCCAGATGCGAATATCGTAGACTGACGCTTCGAACAGGCCCAGCTGAAACGTCGAGGTATCCATCAAATCGGAAGCGCGGCGATAGATCAACTCGCACAGCTCGTCCACATCCAGACGGGCTTCTGCCAGGGCACGGCCGGCATCCGACAGCGCCTGAAGTTCGCGCACCTGGCGAATTAGCGCGCGGCGCGAGCGCCAACGCTGCCAGGCCACCAGCGCGACGATGCCAATGAGGATGATGGCGAGCAGAACGAGGAATAACGTCGTATCCATAGGCACATTGTTCAATGATCAATGATCAATGATCATTGATCATTGATCGTTGGTTGATCATTATACCCTTATTCCATTCGCGACGTTTGCCACAGACTTTCATTTGTGTTAGAGTTAATTCACGCAGGTGGCAGGCCACTTTGACACACATACGCCAGCATGGATGAATTGATACAGCGCGCCGCCCAGCTGCTCGCTCAAGCACGGCAAGCCGTAGCGCTGACCGGCGCGGGGTTGAGTACGCCCTCGGGCATACCCGATTTTCGCAGCCAGGACACGGGGCTGTGGGAAAACTACGACCCGATGGAGATTGCCACCTTTCAGGCTTTTCGCCGCCGCCCGGTCGAGTTCTTTAACTGGATCCGGCCGCTCGCCCGACGGATGTTTATGGCGCAGCCAAATGCAGCGCATCTAGCTCTAGCCGAATTGAAAAACGCCGGAGTCGTGAAGCACATCATCACCCAGAACATCGACGGCTTGCAACAACGCGCCGGCGCGTCGGACGTCATCGAACTGCACGGCGATATTTACACGGGCACGTGCGTCAACTGCTATGCGATCTTTCATAGCCGTCAATTCCAAGCTGAGTTCATCGAGAGCGACTATGTTCCGCATTGTCCTGAATGCGGCGGCATCATCAAGCCCAATGTCATTTTATTTGGCGAAGCGCTGCCCGTGCGGGCCTTGATGGCGGCCAAACGCGCCGTGGCCGAGTGCGACGTCCTGCTCATCGCCGGATCATCATTAGAAGTCGCGCCCGCGTCCGACCTGCCCATGCTGGCCCGTTCGCATCAAGCCCGGGTGATCATCATCAACCAGGGCTCGACGTACCTGGACGATTTCTGCGACCTGCTCATTCAATTCGATGTGGCGCTGGCGCTCCCGGCGATTGCAGCCGCCTGCCTGCGCAGACGTATTCAATCCGATCAGACCACTTAGCATAGGCGTTCACCATGCCCAATCTCACAACAGAAGCCCGGCTCGACTCGTATAAGCGCCTGCTCGTCATCAGCCAGGTGCTCACCTCGACGTTGGAGCTCTTTACCCTGCTCGATCTCATCGTCAATGCCGCGCGCGACCTCACTCACACGGAAGCCACTTCGATTCTGCTGATCGACAACAAGACCGGCGATCTGTATTTTGAAGCCGTGACGGGCAGCAAGAGCGAAGAGATCAAACGCATGGTGGTACCCCCAGACAGTGTAGCGGGCTGGGTAGCCCGCGAAGGCCGCACACAAATCATCAACGATGTCTCCCGTGATAGGCGCTTCTTTGCCAAAGTCGGCGAAACAATCGGTGTCCAGACCCGATCGTTGATTGCCGTCCCGATGAAAGTGAAAGACAAAACCATCGGGGTGCTGGAAGCGATCAACCGGTCCGACGACACCCCCTTCACCGCTGAAGACATCGACCTGCTCAACACGCTCAGCGCGCAAGCTGCCATCGCCATCACGAATGCGCGGCTCTTCCAGCAAAGCGATCTGATCTCCGAGATGGTGCACGAACTGCGCACACCGCTGACCAGCATCGTCGCCTACAGCGAGCTGATGCTGCGCCGCGAGATTCCGCCCGTCCAGGCGCGCAGTTTCACCGAAACGATTTATCAAGAGGCCATGCAGCTCTCTAACATGACCAATGGCTTCCTGGAGCTCAGCCGCCTCCAATCGGGCCGCATCCGTATGGACATGGTCAACTTCAGCCTGACTGATCTGATCCACGAAGTAATGATGTTGTTGCAGCCTCAGGCCGACGAACGCGGCCTGACTTTTGAAGCCGCTCTGCCCGATCAGGTGGTGGCGGTGACCGCCGATCGCGAACGCATCCGGCAGGTGCTGGTCAATCTCACCTCCAACGCCGTCAAATACAATCGGCCCAACGGCGCTATCACTTTGCAGACCGAGCTCACCGATCCGCAGCACGTGCGGATCAGCATTAAAGACACAGGCCGCGGCATTCCTGAAAAAGACCTGCCGCGCATCTTCGAAAAATTCTTCCGCGTCGCCGATAGCGAAGGCTATGCCACCGGCACCGGGCTGGGTCTGAGCATCGTCAAACAGATCATCGAAGCACACGGCTGCCAGATCGATGTGAAAAGCCAGGTGGATGTGGGCACCACCTTTAGTTTCGTCCTCAAGGCTGCCCCGCCGGAATAACCCGCCGCCGTGAAACGATTTTCTGAGGGTATAACGCAGAACTGTAGGGCGTGCTTGCACGGGATGTCCCATCCCGTGCCGCCCAGCGCCGGATGTACCATCCTGCGCGAGCGCCTGAAAAGTCACCAACACTTTTGCGTTATACTCATTTTCTGATCGAACCTTGTCAGCTGGCGCGGGGGCTGGTATAATCGCGCCCGTTCAACTTCAGCGCCACCCTAGCTCAATGGCAGAGCAATCGCTTCGTAAGCGATAGGTTATCGGTTCAAGTCCGATGGGTGGCTCAAGTCTCAGCCCCGTTCGCGGGGCTTTTTTGTGAAGCATGACCACAGCAACTCCTACCCTCATCCGTGATCCGTGGCGACGTCTCTGGCACTTCTTCACCAGCGACGGTCTCTACGCGGCGGCGGTTATCGTCAGCGCGCTGCTCCTGCTGGTGGCCGCCCGACTGCCGCAGACGCCCGCCCACAACCCCATTGCTTATTCGCGTTGGCTGTCCGAAACACAGACGCGCTGGGGCAGCCTGTTCGATCCGCTTAACACCCTGGGATTGTTTGCCGTCACCAGTTCGCTGCTCTTTCGACTGACGCTCGCACTGCTGGGATGGTGCAGCGCGCTGCGCTTGATCGATCAACTCGATCAGCTGCGCCACGCCGATCGGCCAACGGGCCGCCGATCGAATCTCGCGGCGAGCCTGGTCTATAGCGGCACGTTGATCGTGCTGTTTGGTCTCTTCCTCGGCACGTTCATCGACTATCGCGTGGATAATGTGGTCGTGTCACCCGGCACTGTGACGAATATCCCTGGCACCGCCTATGCCCTGCGGCTCGACTCCATTGAACAGGATCACGCCACGATCGCCCTGCTCAGCCAGACTGAAACGATCGCGCAGGGCATCATTGCCGAGAAGCAGCCGCTGCAGGATGGCGTGACGGTCTATCTCGATCGAATCGGGCCGGCGTTAAATGTGTCTGCCACCCATGGCGCGACACAGACCTTGAATTTGCAAAGCACGGCGAACAGCCCTGCCCAATCACAGGTGCTGCTGCTCTTCACCTCTGATCAGAATGAAGGCTTCGTGGCCGCGCCGCAGGTCAATCTGGTGCTGCGCATCGAGCCGGTCGGGCCGGATCAGTTCGCCGCCCAGATTTTTCAAAGCGCAACGGGAAAAGACTTCGGCCGCCAGTCGTTTAGGCCTGGCGACACTATCAGCATTGAGGGCACGACGTTCCGCTTCGCACCGGCGGCTTACCTCGTCACGTCGCTTGCCAAGCAGCCGTCACATTGGATGGTGGGTCTGGGAATAAGTGTGACGCTGCTGGGCTTGCTAGGGCTGTTGCTCTGGCCGATCGGGGTGGCCAACACCCGCCGAGATCGCATCACCCAGTGGATCATGCGCCTCGTTTGGTTGGTCTGGACCATCTTACTCGGCGGGCAAGTCAGCGCCGTTTATCCACGCACGGCTTCGTTCGGTTATGCCCTGGCCAGCCTCGCAGCTGGATTGGCAGCGTGGATCTTGTTAGCCGGCAGCATTGCGGTGCAACGGCGGACGCGCGCCGTGCTGTTGGCGCTTGGTTTGTTCACCATCGCGGTAACACTATCTTTGTAAGGATCAGGATTTGATGCCTGTTAGCAAGTGATGGCATTTTTAGGTGAGGTATAATCTGCGCCGATGAGTACTCAACCCGTTACGCTCGCCGTGGCCGGCGGCACCGGTTCCGGTAAGACCACCGTCGCCAATGAAATCGTCAAGCGCGTCGGCGCCCAGCGTATCGCGTACATCCAGCACGATTCGTACTACTTCGATTGGGGCCGGCTGCCTCTCGATCCGCGCAACCTCCCCAACTTCGATCACCCTGACGCGCTGGAAACCGATCTGCTGATCGAACATTTGACGGCGCTGAAGGCCGGTCAAGCGGTAGAAATCCCAATGTACGATTTCACCACACACCGCCGCATGGCGCACACGCGGCGAGTCGATCCGCATCCCGTGATCTTAGTGGAAGGTCTGCTCATCTTTGCCGAGGCCCGCTTACGCGCCTTGTTCGACGTAAAAATCTTTGTCGACACGGACAATGACATTCGCTTCATCCGCCGTCTGCGGCGCGATATTGCCGAGCGGGGTCGCAGCATGGAGTCGGTGGTCGATCAGTATCTCAGCACGGTGCGGCCCATGCATCTGGAATTCGTCGAGCCGAGCAAACGCTACGCCGATGTGATCATTCCCGAAGGCGGCTTCAACACCGTCGCACTGGAGATGGTGGTGGCGCGGATTGAAGGGATGCTGAAACGGTAATGGCGTTGCTGGCAACTTTGTGCGAGCTTAGCACATTAAGCGCGGTGCAATGAGGGGCGATTCTGTAGGCAGTGAGACGCCATTGCAGCAGCTGCGCGTATTAGTCACCGGCGCCACCGGCTTTATTGGCCAACATCTGTGCCGGAAGCTGCTCGAGCAGGGCGCAACGACGTATGGGCTAAGTCGATCAGCGACTGAGGCAACAGTACCTAACGGTATCATACCCATTGCGGCTGATGTGACTCAGCGAGCCGCCGTGGTCGAGGCGCTGGAGCGAGTGCGCCCTTCGCATGTTCTGCATCTAGCGGCCGCCGGAGTGACAGAACCGTTTCTGCCGATCGAGCGAGCCGTCGAGGTCAATGTTTCGGGTACAATCAATGTGCTAGAAGCCAGCTATGATGTCGGCGTGCAGCGTTTTGTGCATGTAGGCACGGCCTATGAGTATCCGGCCTCGCAATCTGATCGGGGCCCTAATAATCCGTACGTGGCCTCCAAGATGGCAGCCTGGTTGTTCTGGCGGGCGTTCATTGAAAAGAATCCCATCGATTCAGCGGTAGTGCGCCTCTATCATGTGTATGGCCCACAACAACTGCGCGGCTTAATCCCGGCCGCGCTGCAAGCAGCACAGCGCGATGAAGTTTTCAATATGACGCGGGGAGAACAGTGGCGCGATTTCATCTATATCACAGACGTCATCGAAGCGCTGCTGAACACCTTAAGCGCACCGAATATCTGCGGCAAGACGTACGATATCGGTACCGGCAGTGGCCTGCAAGTCAGAACAGTCGTCCAGCGCATCTTCGAGCAGCTGGGAAGCCACGGTCGATATGTGTTGGGGGCGCTAGATTATCGGCCCCATGAAGAGATGAAATTAGTGGCAGCGTCCGCTCCTGCCCAGATCGATCTGAAGTGGCAGGCGCAGGTACAATTTGAAGAGGGTCTAACGAAGACTATCGAAACTTATCGCCGACAAACTGGAACGTCATGAGCACAACCGAACAACCATTACGATCTTACATCCTGGAACAGGTGCGCCAGTTCTACACCGAAGAACTAAGCCCGTGTCCTTTCGTGCCCGGCGAAACCCCCGTGCAGGTGGCCGGACGTGTGTTTGACGACGAGGATCTCGCGTATCTGGTGGATGCAGCGTTGGACTTCTGGCTCACGACTGGCCGTTTCGCCAACGAGTTTGAATCATCCTTGGCGAAAGTAGTAGGGGTGAGACATGCGATGTTGGTCAACTCCGGGTCGTCAGCCAATCTGCTGGCACTCTCTGCCCTGACTTCACCCAGCCTGGGCGAGCGACAGTTACGGCCAGGCGACGAGATCATCACGACCGCGACCAGTTTCCCAACGACGGTCAATCCCATCATTCAGAATGGTTTAGTACCCGTTTTTCTCGACGTTGAGCCCCTGGAAAAGGGAACCTACAACATTGATACGCGTTTCCTGGAAGAAGCGCTGTCACCACGCACACGCGGAGTAATGGCCGCGCACACGCTCGGCAATCCCTTTGAGCTGGAGGCCGTCACCGCTTTTGTCAAGCAGCACAATCTCTATCTCATCGAAGACACCTGCGATGCCCTCGGTGCGCAATACCACGGCCGTACCGTGGGAACGTTTGGTCACCTCGCGACCGTGAGTTTTTATCCGGCCCACCATATCACGATGGGGGAAGGCGGCGCGGTGCTGACCAGCACGCCTGCCTTGAAGAAATTAGTCGAGTCCTTTCGTGACTGGGGCCGCGACTGCTGGTGCGAACCAGGCGAGGCGAACACGTGTGGCAAGCGCTTTGACTGGCAATTAGGCGAGCTGCCCCACGGCTACGATCACAAATACATCTACTCGCACATCGGTTATAATCTCAAGGCAACTGATTTGCAGGCGGCGGTGGGCGTGGCGCAGCTCAAAAAACTGCCACACTTCATCGAGACCCGGCGCCGGAATTTCCAACTCCTGAAAGACGGCCTGCGTCGTTGGGAAAAGTTTTTGATTATGCCTGAAGCCACGCCCAATTCAAATCCCAGCTGGTTCGGCTTTCCGATCACCGTGCGGGAAGATGCGCCGTTCACACGCCAGCAATTCATTCAGTACCTGGAAGATCATCAGGTCCGCACCCGCTTATTGTTTGGCGGCAACGTCTTGCGTCAACCGGCGTTCAGCACCATCGCGCGGCGCGTCGTCGGCGATCTGGCACAAGCCGATCGAGTCATGAACAGCACATTCTGGATTGGCGTCTATCCCGGCATTACGCCCGAGATGATCCAGTATGTGATCGATGTGTTCGACACCTGGATGAAGAGGGTTTAAGCATGGAGCTGGATCACAACATTCCCGTCGTGATTCTGTGCGGCGGTCTGGGCACGCGGCTGCGCGAAGAGACGGAATATAAGCCGAAGCCGATGGTCGAGATTGGCGGGCGGCCCGTACTATGGCACATCATGAAATTGTATGCGCACTACGGTTTTCGCCGGTTTATTTTGTGTCTGGGCTACAAAGGCAGCGTCATTAAAGACTACTTTATCAACTACGAGGCGATGAGCAACGACTTTACGATACACCTGGGCCATCAGAATCAAATGGTGTACAAAAGCAATCATACGGAACAGGACTTCGAAGTTACCCTGGCGGACACCGGCCTGCGCACCATGACCGGTGGCCGTGTTAAACGCATTGAACGCTTCGTTGACACAGAGACTTTCATGGTCACGTATGGTGATGGCCTGGCCAACCTCAACATCGAAGATCTGGTAGATTACCATTTTAGCCACGGCAAGTTGGCGACCCTGACGGCGACGCGCCCGCCTTCGCGCTACGGGATTTTGGAGATGCAGGAGACCGGGCAGATCAGTCGTTTCCGGGAAAAAGTGCAGACCGATTGGATCAATGGTGGGTTCTTGGTTTTTAACCGCCGGGTGTTCGATTATCTCGATCCAGACTGTGTGTTGGAACAAGAGCCGATGGGCCGTTTAGCCGAGGACGACCAGCTGATGGGCTTTCGACACGAGGGTTTCTGGATTGGCATGGACACCTACCGCGAGTACGAGTTGCTGAACCAAATGTGGGATGCGGGCGACGCGCCGTGGAAGGTATGGTGAAAGCTTCGCCCATCGTGGCGCAGGATGTCGAGCGTGTTGTCCAGCTGGTCGGGAACAGCTTGACCCGTCTTCTCGGCAAGCGGGTGTTTATTACGGGTGGCACCGGCTTTCTGGGAACGTGGCTGATCGAAACACTGGCCTGGTTCAATACGCAGTGCGATCGATCGTGCCAGATTGACGTTTTGACACGCCATCCAGAGAACTTTGCCAGGAAGGCACCGCATCTCGCTGAGCGAACCGATATTCACTTGCTGGCCGGTGATGTTCAGCGCTTTGATTATCCAGACCGGGCTTACGACTTCATCATTCATGCCGCAGCGCCAGCCGAACCAGGCGCCTCCCAAAGCGAACCATTTGAAGTGGCTGACACGATCGTAGAAGGAACACGACGCGTCCTGGGGCTTGCTGCTCGAAAGACACCAGAGGGATTTCTCTTTGTCAGTTCAGGCGCCGTATATGGCCGTCAACCACCCGATCTATCGCATATGCCGGAAGACTACCCTGGCGGGCCAATCCTGAATAGCTCACGTGCTGTTTACGGCGAAGCGAAAAGATACGCTGAGATGTTGTGTGTCTTGTACCGAAAGCGATTTAACGTCCCCTTGCGTATTGCACGTCCTTTTGCGCTAATAGGCCCGTATCAAGATTTGGAATCCGGGTTTGCGGTAACTGACTTCATACGCGATGGACTGCGCGGCCTGCCTTTGCGCATACGGGGCGATGGAACCACCATCCGATCGTATTACTACGCGGCCGATTGTGCGGCGGCTCTATTCAAGATCCTACTTGATGCGCCCCTTGGCCGTGTTTATAATGTTGGCTCGGATGAACCGGTGACCATTCTGACGTTGGCTGAAAAAGTTGCGGCGGTGTTAGGCAGTCAATCGAGCCTCATTGTGGAGCAGCCACCTCAGCCAGGACGCCCGCCAGCTCGCTATGTCCCCGCTATTTGCCTGGGCAAAACTGAGATTGGACTGGATGTCTGGACGAGTCTGGACGAGGCGTTGCAGCGTACCATTGATTGGTATCACTCCCTCACATAGTTG
This sequence comes from Anaerolineae bacterium, assembly GCA_003154115.1. Lineage (GTDB taxonomy): Bacteria > Chloroflexota > Anaerolineae > Fen-1058 > Fen-1058 > Fen-1058. Next base: position 23,938 of record PMCF01000211.1, on the reverse strand, counting down.
TTGGCTCGATGCCATTGGACGATACCTGGGAAGGAGATATTTGATGGACAGGGACTTGATGTTGATGTTGTATCAACGTATGTTCAGGATTCGAAATGTCGAGGAAAGAATCAAGCACGAGTATCAGCATCGTAATATCCGCATGGCCGTACACCTTAGCATCGGGCAAGAAGCTGTAGCCGTGGGGGTGCTAGCACCGACGCGCACGACCGATTGCTGCCTCAGCACGCACCGCTGCCACGCCCATTACTTAGGAAAGCAAGGTGACCTGCAGCGCATGATCGACGAGTTATATAGTTTGGACACGGGTTGTTCACATGGCTATGGCGGTTCAATGCATTTGTTTGACAAGCAAGCGGGCATGTGGGGATCGGGCGCCATCGTGGGTGGATCAGTCCCGATGGCTGTGGGCATGGGTCTCGCGCTCAAACAGGCTCAAACCGACAATGTATGTATCAGCTTTGTGGGCGACGGTGGTGTTGACGAAGGTGCTTTTTTCGAATCGTTGAATCTCGCGGCGCTCTTGAATGTCCCCGTGCTGTTTATTGTAGAAAACAACGGCTATTCGACCATCACTTCGCAAAGGTTGCGCCAGGCAGCGGTGGATGTCGTGGCCAAGGCCCGGAGCTTCGGCGTTGACAGCGTGTCGGTCGATGGTAATAATGTTCTGGAAGTATATGAAACCTGCCAACGCGTGCTCGAATCTATCCGGCGCGATCAGCGCCCGCGCTTGATCGAAGCGGTTACGTTCCGGCTGTGTGCACATGTAGGTCCCGGCTCAGACTTTGGTGGTGGACGCCGGCCCGAAGAAGAGCTCGAGCGTTGGACACCGCGCGATCCCCTGCGCCTGTTAGCGCAGCGGATTGAACATGAAGTAAGCGAGGGCGTGCAGCACCTGCATGAAATTCAAGAACAAGTTCTAGCCGAAATCGATAGGGTGTTTGAAACTGCGAAGCGCCATTTTAATGAAATAAACGAGCGTGAGAAATTAGAAGCACCGCGCCCGCCTGATCCGAGCCGCGTATAATTGAGGAGTCGTTCATGACTAGCACACGCATGACCTTTGCAGAAGCGCTAAGAGCTGCGACCATTCAAGCCATGGAGGCAGACGATCGCGTATTCCTATATGGCCAGGGGATTAACGATCCAGGTGGTTTTTTAGGCTCAACTGTTGGTATCCGCGATCGGTTTTCGCAGGCGCGGTGCTTTGACGTCCCGTTATCCGAGGAGTCACTCATCGGCCTAGGCGTGGGAGCCGCGCTTCTCGATCGGCGCCCCGTGTATGTGGCACTCCGCATCGACTTCTTATTGCTCGCAATGAATCAGATTGTCAACCATGCGGCAAAGTGGCCGGCGATGTCTGGCTATCAATCGACTGTGCCTTTGACCATTCGATCGATTATCGGCAAGGACTGGGGCCAAGGCGCGCAGCATTCTGGTGCGTATCATGCCATGTTCAGCCAGGTGCCAGGCTTAGAAGTAGTCATGCCCGCTAATGTGAATGACGCGGCGCGTTTATTGCTTACGGCCTTACAGTCGGAATCTCCTACAATTTTCATCGAATCAAAACCGCTGTATGACCTGGATGACCTGGTCGAATTACCCGTCAAGGCCCTGCCCTTCGGGCAGGCGCGGGTCGCACGTGACGGGAAAGACATTACCTTCGTAGCAATTTCGCACATGGTGGGGTTTGCTCAAACTGTTGCTACCGATTTGGCGGCGCATGGCGTTGAAGCTGAAGTCATCGATCTCCGAACATTGGCTCCCTTAGATGAAGCAGCCATTGTCAGGTCTGTGGCCAAAACCAAGCGGATAGCAGTTTTTGATGTCGGGTGGCAGCGATTTGGTCTGGCGGCAGAAGTGGCTCGGATTCTATGTATGGATGGCTCGGTGCGTCTGGAAAAGCCGCTGGTCAGTGTTGGGCAGAAATGGCAACACACGCCTGCGGGGTGCTTCCTTGAGTATCATCATTACCCGGTTCGCCACGAGGTCATTGCAGACTTGCTCAAGATACTATGAGTTTACCGCGCTGCGGATAATCTAGCGTGCGTTCATTTAAGACGTTTTAGAAACCGCTTGACATCGATATGACACAAGCCAACCATTCTACAAATGTAGATTTTGCCTGGACTCTGCGCAAAGCTCTTGCGCGGCGATTGTCTCCCCGCACTAAGCTTCAGATCATGAAGCGCTATCATTGGCTCTTCTTACAACTCGATCGTCTGCGTGATCTGATTCAAATGACTGTCAACGGCCTGGGCCAAAAACCCCAGGTCTATTTCCCCCGTTATCTCACCAAGCGGCATAACGCCTGGCGAACGTATGCTACTTATCCACCGCTGCGCTATACATCCTATCCGCTCGCCGAGTTGTGTCATTGGGTGAACCTCGTCCCCGATCGTCCGCGCCAGCCGTGTGTAGCCGAATGTGAGCACATTTTAGCTCTGGCGCGCGACATTACCAGCTGGCAAACCGGACTTCAAAACCTGGATCTCATCAATCGGTTAGTCGCGCAAGACCGCTGCCGGTTTGTGTTCACGTACAGCGCCGGTTTGGTTGAGCATTCCCGACGCTATCTATATCCTGACCTGTGGTCTAAACTGGGACACATCTACTTGTGTGCTCCCTCGCAACCGATTGCTCCGCCGCCACCCGGCAGCCCTTTTACCATCCTGATGATCGCCAGCCGATATTCAGATAAAGGCCTGCCCGAAGCACTCCAGGCGTTTCGCGTGATGCGCCAACGGCATGGTAACGCTGTACGGATGCTGCTGGTGACGCAAGCGATTCCATCCAATTACTCGCTGCCCGAAGGCGTCATTCACTATGATACGCCACGGATGAGTGCTAGCCTAAAGAAACAGGTGTTTCAAGCGGCGCACGTTTTGTATATCCCCTGTTATAGCGATACGGCTGTCCCGCTCTGTGAAGCCGGCTCCTTTGGAGTGCCAGCTCTGACGACCCGCATTCAACACGGCGACGAGTATGTGCAGGATGGCGTGACGGGTTATTTGATTGATACTCCGATCTATGCATACTCAGCCCACTATGGAACAAAGTGGAAGACGTGGCAAGATTTTATTGCCGATATTGACACCACCCGAGAAAGCGGGGGTTTACAATCAGTGATCGAACAGTCTATCGATCGACTGGAAGCTATGTTTTCCAACCAAGCTGATCTGGCAGCAATGAGCTGCGCCGCACGGGCGTTACATGCCAAGCGCTTTTCACCAGAGGCACGTAATCAGTGTCTGTTACGACTATATGCAGCCGCATTGGCAGGCGAAGCACAGTTTCCCACTTTTCCTGAATGAACAGATATGACATTATCTTGTCGAGGTGCATGAATGATTCATCCCAAGTATTTAATGCGGCGGGCCCGAAATTTGATAAATCTGCGCTTTGAGCCAGCGCGATCGCGCTTCGCTGCCAATGCACGCAAACTGCAAGCTGCCCAGGTTGAACAAAGAGAACTAATTGACGTGATGCCAGGAATCGAATTGCCCATGGTCATACACCCGGATATGTATTTCCGTACGGCTTATACCGATGCTATATTTGAGCCCAATACGCTGTATTTCATTCATGATCAATTGCGGCCCGGTCAAATCGTTGTCGATGTCGGTGCAAACATTGGTTATTTCTCGCTCTTGCTTGCCAGCATCGTAGGATCAGTGGGACGTGTTATTGCATTTGAGCCTGGCGAGTTTGCCTTTGGTCTCCTCCAGCGAAATTGCGACCTCAATAAGTTTGATTGGCTCGAAGCATATTCGATCGGGCTTGCCGAGCAAAGTGGCGTTGTGACGTTCAATAGTGGCCCGCCTGGAATGGAAGTATACAATTCAATAAGTAAAACTCACTACCAGCAGACTGAGTTACCCGGGTCATTTCAACAAGTTAACATTCAAGTAGTGGCTGGAGATGCCTGGTTACAAGACCATGCAGTAGATCATGTTGATTTCATGAAGATAGATGTAGAAGGGGGCGAATATGCTGTGCTGAGAGGGTTGAAATCGATGTTGCAAGAACACCGAATTACCAAGTTGCTGATTGAAGTAACCGAAGAAATGTCTTACGCGTTCGGTTATGATCCATCAGACATTATTACTCTTCTGCAAAGTTACGGGTATAACTGGCATCGATTAGAAGGAGGAGGAAAATTGACTCCGTTTGATAATCAATTTTCCCTTAAGTATCCGATGCTTCTAGCTTCAGTAGCCTAACGGCAGTAGAGTTCGGATATTCAATCAGATTTCCAATACGCCTGATGACTGCTTTCTTTCACGAGAGGGTTAGTTGCGCCTGTATGACGATGCGTGGAGTCGTATGACATCGAGCGGCCCACATTCGATATTTGGCCGCGCACAACATCGTTTAGTTGATAGTCTTTTCATACGCCAAGTCAGCTTGTTGCCTTGGCGCGATCATTATCCTGATATACTTGTAAGTGGGTTGCAACGAAATCACCGCCCTTCGACTCCGCGCGCACATTCCGAGCGGAGGTGGCGCGCTAAGCGGGATGTTTGCGAAATTGTTACAGGATTTCGGCCTTAATTCATTAGGAGCAATCCAACAAGGTCCGCGGGATCGGTCATTCCCGCGTGCTTCTGGCAGGAATCCAACAACTGATCGGCATGTTATGCTAATCAGCTCTGGCTGCCCGACACGCCCAGCGCGCCTCCACCGCTCTACGGTGGACAAGGTGAAAGCACGCTTCGCTGGACATGACGATTGTATAGTTGTGATTCCACAAGGCTTTCGTGAATGCACTTAGCCCTGGAAGTCTCTGAGGTACTTGTGATTCTGTTACTGAGCCACGCCGCGCGGTTTTTCTTAGAGGCGCGCAATCGCAAATTGCTGCGGCTATATGAGGCCGCGTTGAAGGCAGAAACTCACTTCCCGGAGTAACCTGAATATGATGCTACGCCGCCGATTAGCTTATTACCTGCGTGTGGCCGCTCGCTATCTTGAAGATCCAGCGCAACTGCGGATGCGGCGTCCGTACTTTATCCCGCCTATGTATAGCGCGCTAAGCCAGCCGTGGCTGAAAGCCTTCGGCTTTGCCACGGTGCTCGACATTGGCGCAAACGTGGGCGATTTTGCTTTTACGATCAGACCTTTATTGCCCACTGCTCATATTTATTCCTTTGAACCGTTGCCAGATTGCTTTCAACAGATGTTGGTACACTTGCACGGCGTCAGCCGATTTACGGCTTTCAATGTTGCGCTCGGTGATCAGTCCGGCGAGTTAGAGTTTCAGCGTAGCAGCCATAGCCCATCGTCCTCGTTCCTCACGATGGCCGAAACCCACAAGGTAGCATTTCCGGCCTCGGCAGGCAGTCAAGCCGTGAAAGTTCGTATCGAACGACTGGATAATTTGGGCACCCAATTGAAACTGGACGATCCTATACTCGTCAAGATCGACGTCCAAGGTTATGAAGGCCATGTACTGCGCGGGGGGCAACGGACTATCCAACGTGCGGCAGCCATCATTGTGGAGACTTCTTTCGAGCCACTCTACAAAAACCAGCCGCTATTTCCTGATGTCTATAGCATTTTGACGGAATGGGGGTTCACCTATTTGGGACCGCTCGATCAATTTTGTGACCCGCATGACCATCGTCCGCTTCAGCAGGATAGTTTGTTCGTCAAACGATCCAGGAACTGAATCTGCATGACGTCAGATCATTCATCGATCGGCCGCCTGGCTGTGCGCAACACGGTCTGGCTCACGTTGTTCTCGTATACTGGTCAATTCATCGCCTTTGGCGCAACCATCATCTTGACCCGCTTACTAGGCCCGGAAGTTTTTGGAATATTTGCGATCGGGATGTTCTGGACCGGCCTCCTAGCCTTGCGCGCCAAGTTTGGTCTCACTCAGGCGGGCATCCGCCAGCCGGAACTCAACGGCGAGCTGCTAGGCTCATACTATGGACTCGATCTCGCCATATCGGGAACTTCATTAGTATTAGGCGTGCTGGCCGCCATCCTCTTGCCGCAGCTAGGCTACGCGCCCCAGGTCTCCTCCGTCGTCGTTGTCATGATGATTGCTGAAGTCTTGCCGGCTCTGGTCAACCCGTTGGGATTGGCACTCGAGAAAGAATTGCAGCTCAGCCGGTTGACCCTGACCTATCTTCTTTCTACCACCATCTCGTATGGTCTGGCCATCATTCTAGCGCTGGCGGGCGCTGGCTTATGGAGCCTGCTCGTCATGAACTTGGTCAATGTCATCTTAGGCATGACGGGAACGTACCTCATTTGCCGCTGGCGGCTGCCTCATGTTTTCCACCTACGCTGGCAGTTTAAGCGCACGATGGCGCAACACTTGATCAAGCAGGGGCTACCTAGTGGATTGGCAAATATGGGGGCAGCCAACATTGTTAGTCAGTACGACAATTTTCTAATCGGCACGCTGGTCAGTACCACCACTCTCGGCTATTACGATCGCGCCTTTCGCCTATCGCAATGGCCCAATATCCTGCTCACCCAGGTGCTGTCGCGAGTCGGGTTTGTGACCTTCGCTCGGGTGCAAGGTGATCTGTCCCGTTTGACTCATGCCATGCGGCTGTCCCTGTGGAGCCTGACCACGCTTGGCGTACCGATTGCGCTTGTGCTGTTCTTCGGAGCAGCTGAAATTGTCGCCATCCTGTACGGCCCGGCTTGGGTGGTCAGCAGTTTCTTCGTACGGTTTCTGGCGGTATACACTTTGTTTACTCCGCTCATTAGCCTGGCCGGTTCATTGGCCTATGCCGTCGGTAACGTGCGCATGACCGTATGGATTACGGCCGTGCAAGTGATCACCATTCTCATCGTCGCCACCTTACTGACCCTGGTGTTTGGCGCAGTCGGCACTATGTTCGGCGTGGGAATCACCGTCATGGTTGGCTTTGCCGTCAGCGCGCTGTACATCTTCCGGCGACTGCCCCTGTCGGCGCGATCTGTCTTCGGCGCGCCATTGATCGCCATTATCATCGCCTCCTTGCTGACGCTGTTCGTGATGAGCCGGCCTGGCTGGAATGACTTAACGGCGCTCGTCCGTCTAATCATCATCGGCGGCACGGCCGCCGGCGGCTACTTGATCAGTCTGCTAGGTTTGCAACCCGGGGAAACGATCGAACGCGTGCGCTACTTGGTGCGAACCTTTCGGGGGAGTAAATCTGGGTAAGATGAAAACCATCGCTTTGATTTGCCCGGATACCATTGGCCACCACGAAACCTACCTGCGTCTCTTTACGCAGACCTTGTTGGACGCGGGATATCGGGTGGCGGCCTTCACCCCGCAACCTGAGCAACTGACGGATTGGGCCGTGCACACCTGCCCGGATCGACTCGATCAGCTAACGACATTTAACCTGGTGCATTCTAGAAAATACCGCGTGCCAGGGCCGCTCTCAATCTTCTTCGATAAGCTGGCCTGGGTGCGCTTCGTTGCCGGCGCGATAAAGTCTGCCGGTGTACAGCCCGATCTGGTCTTTCACACCTGGCTCGATAACTGCATTACTCCAGGTTTAACAGCCGCTCTCACCGATTTGGTTATGCCGTTTCGTTGGTCGGGATTGTATTTTCATCCGTGGTATCTGCGCCAGAATCTGCGCTTTGCACGTCTGCGGCGGGGTCCTCTCAGTACCGAGGCAGCCCTGCGCTCGCGGCGTTGTCCGGCCGTGGCTGTGCTAGATGAAGGGATCGCTGATCGCCTGCACATGCGGCTGGCTGGCAAGCCCGTGATCGTATTTCCAGATCCGGCGGATGCCTCTCCTCCCGATCGCGATTTTCTGCCTGCCAAAGATATCCGCGAACGCGCACAAGGGCGTACCATCATCGGACTAGTCGGCGCATTGGCCCAACGCAAGGGGTTACTGACCCTGCTGGAGGTGGCGCGGCAAGCCGCCTCTGAACCCTGGTTCTTTGTCTTTGCCGGTCAGCTGATGCTGAGCTCCTTCCTGCCCGAAGAACAACGATTGATCCAAGATTGGATACAAGCGCCGCCGCCCAATTGCTACTTCTACCCGCAGCGCTTGCCAGACGAAGCCCAGTTCAACGCCATCATCGACACTTGCGATATTCTTTTTGCGGCCTATCATCATTTTCTCAGCAGCAGCAACTTGCTGGCTAAGGCAGCGTTGTTCGAAAAACCAGTCATCGTAAGCGAAGGATATTGTATGGGCGAGCGTGTCCATCAGTATGGCCTGGGAGTAACCGTGGCTGAAGAGGATGTGGCCCAGAGCTTGGCCGCCATTCGCCAGTTGAGCGCGCAGCTAGCTCATGACGGCCACTTCACCACCGGCCGTTTCGCCGAGTATCGCCAGGCGCATTCAAACGAGCGATTGCGCGCCGCGTTCACGCAGCTCTTGGCCGCCGCCAACCTGTAACGCCTATGCCCATTCCAATCACTTGCATTGTATTGACCAAGAACGAAGAAGAAAACTTGCCCGACTGTCTGGCATCGCTGCGTTGGGCCGACGAAGTGCTGGTAGTTGATTCGTTCAGTACCGATCGGACGGTTGAGATCGCCCGGCAGCACGGGGCGCGTGTCATCCAGCACCCTTTTCAAGATTATGCCGCGCAGCACAACTTTGCGCAGTCACAGGCGCAGCATGATTGGGTGTTGTTTATCGACGCCGATGAGCGCGTATCCGTTGAACTGGCGCAGGAAATCCAGGACATGGCCCGCCGTGACACGCTGACACACAACACGGCTTATCACATCGAGCGCCTCCATCTCATTTCGGGACGCTGGCTGTTCTCTGATCCAGTCCGGCGAAAGCTGACACCGCGTTATCAAGCGCACCTCAAGCGCGTGGAAGTCCCCCGACTGTATGATCGCCGCCAGGCCGTGTGGGAGCGCCCTTTGCATGAAACGGTGCGTGTGCCTGAGCCGCACGGCGTGCTAGGCGGCGTGATCTATCATTACGCCAACACCAATCTTTCGGCCACTTTTGAATCCTTCAATTCATACACTGACCGCGAAGCCGACTATTTATATCGCACGCTTGGACGCCAGCGCGTCACTGTGTTGGAAGCCATGTTCCGTGGCCTGCGGGCCTTTGCCTTTCTTTATCTGTGGCGAGGCTGGTGGCGGCTCGGCGAGCAGGGCTTACTGATGGCGCTCTTCAACGGCTGCATCAAATTCACCAACTACGCCAAACTGGGTGAACGGCTGCGCATTGCACACAATCAGGGTCAGTGGATCGAGCGCGATCGGCAATTGCTCAACCAGTTTGAAATTCCGCACCCCGATCGTTCAATCGATAATCTACCATGATGCCCCAACCTCAACAAACATCTATCACTAACACACCATGTCCTCTCTGCCTCGCGGCGGAGGCTGCGCCGTTCTATGCCAAAAACGGCTACGTCATTGTCGAGTGCGCCGCCTGCCATATGCGGTTTGTTAGCCCCATGCCCCCACCGGAGGAACTGACTGCGCATTATCAAAAGGCCGAATATTTTTCCGGCGAAAACGATCAAGGCTATCTAAACTACGCCGACATGAAGAAAGCATTGCAGCCGCACTTTCAACACCGCTTGCAGATCATTGAAGCGCAGCTTCCGCAGCGCGGAAAAATACTGGAGGTGGGTTGCGCCGCCGGTTATTTTCTGGAAGAAGCCCGGCAGCGCGGCTGGCACATCAGTGGAATGGAACTCTCGCAAGACATGGCGCACAATGCTGAACAATTGCTGCACATTCCGATTTATACCACGTTAGCAGCCGTGCTCGATCGGGACTTTGATGCGATCACGCTGTGGGAAGTGATCGAGCATCTACCCGATCCGATCGGCACCCTGCGCCAACTGCGCGATCGCTTGCGGCCCGGGGGAATGCTGATGCTGTCCACGCCCAACACCGGGCACTGGCAGGCCATTCGTGCCAAAGAGCGATGGATAGGCTACCGGCCGCCTTCGCATTTACAATACTTTACGCGAGAAACGCTGGCCGACAGTCTGCGTCGCGCCGGGTTCGGATCTGTCGAAGTGAACGGCACGGCACCGCTTCCGCCGCTGCCCGCCTGGCTGCGCACCGCGAGCAAACCGTTGGAACAAGCGCTGGCGACCGGACAGGCCAGGCCCTGGAAATTGGCCTTATTCACCTGGCGCGGTATTCGCATCTTGGGCTGGGGCTGGCAGAAGATCGCTCATCGTTCAGACGACATTTTTGCCACGCTGGAAGCACTGGCAGTTCGAGCACAATGATCCGCGTTCTCTTTATCGCACCGTCACGTTCGCGCTGCGCGACTTCCGGCCTGACTTCATTCACGCCGAAGAAGAACCGGATAGCCTGCCCGCACTACAAATTGCCGTGGCCCGGCGCTTTGGCGTTCCTGTATGTCTGGCGTGGCTGGTGGCGATTAGGTGAACAAGGGCTGTTGATGGTCATCATCAACCGCTATAATCAGTTTATGAGCTACGCCAAATTAGGCGAGCTATTGCGGATCGAGCGCGGGCCGGGCCAGTGGACCGAGGCCGATCGTGAGCTGCTGCTGCGCTTCGATTCTGACAGTCACTATGACGAGCCTACTGTTTGAACGGGTGAGTTAGTCCAAGCTGACCTTTGACCAGCCTATGGCCGAACAATCGTCGCTCCTTGAAAATTGCCCGCTGTGCCGTAGATCGGACGCGTCGCCGTACTACGCCAAGTATGGCTATGCACTCGTGCGTTGTAAAACCTGTCAAGCCGTCTACGTTCACCCCAGGCTTTTAACCGCAGAGCTGCAGGCCCATTATCAACCAGCCGCTTACTTTGAAAGCGCACCCGCCAAGGGCGCTTAAGTTATGGATATGACTACACGCATAACCATCTTCTCCGGCTACAATCATCCGTCTCAACATCGAAAGATCGAGCTGTTGGCCGACATGCCCGACTTCGACATCTTGCACATTCTCCCAGCCGAAAGCGGTAAACCGTCAGGCACATATCCATCGGCAAACGGCCAGCGCCATTATCGGACACGGGAATTGCCACTCCATTCGCTCGGGCTTGCCGGCGACCCACACCGAATCTTTCACTGGCCGCCGTCGTTCCAGTTACGCCAATTCCAGCCGCACATTATTCAGTGTGAGTACGAACAAGAAGGCATTCTAGCGGCTGAAGTCGCGCTGGCGCGCCAGGTGCTAGCGCGCCACAGCAAGCTCATTTTGAATTCCGCGCAGAATCTGCTGCGCCCGCGCAGATTGGCGGTGCGTGCCATCGGAGCATTCACCTTGCGCGCCGCAGACCATGTGTCCTGTTGGAGCGAAGAAGCCATTCAAGTGCTCAGAGCAGAGGGCTACCATCGCAGCGTCAACATCATGCCTATCATGGGAACGGATACGCGCTGCTTCTATCCGAAACCATCTGTCAGTCTGCGCCGGCAGATGGGAATCCAAAGCTCGTTTGTGGCCGGCTGCGTTGGCAGGTTGGTGCCCGAGAAGGGAATCAGTGCGTTGCTGCGGGCGGCCAAGTATCTTTACCCTGTTATCAGCGTCTTGGTCATTGGAGACGGCCCCGCGCGAGACGAACTGCAGATGCTGGCTGCACATCTAGGTATCCAAGACCAGTGTCGCTTCATTGGCGCGCAACCCTACGATCGTTTGCCTGACTACTTTAATGCGCTGGATGTGCTTGTCTTGCCATCGTTAACCACTCGCGTCTGGAAAGAACAATTCGGACGCGTACTGATTGAGGCGATGGCCTGCGGGGTACCGGTTATTGGATCAGATTCCGGTGCGATTCCCGAAGTAATCGGCGAGGCAGGCCTGATATTTCCCGAAGGCGATGCGCGTGCTCTGGCAGATTGTCTACGTCGCCTGATCGATTCGCCTGAACTGCGCATGGACCTGACACAGCGCGGCATCGCGCGCGTGCAGGCATATTACACGCAGGAACGCATCGCGCAGCAAACGCTGGAGGTTTACCAACGACTCCTTTCCAAGGAAGCAAGTTAATCGGTCTCAATGTTGGCCGTCAATCATGACTCGTTTCACCATCGACTACACGCCTGCCATTCAGCAACATGCCGGGATCGGCCGCTACGCCGACCGGCTGACCCGCGCGCTGATCGCGTTGCAGCCCGGCGATGACTGGCGCCTCTTCTACGTTGATCCCGAGAACCGCGTGCCCGCGCCGCCCCTTGATCAGCTGGCGCGCACCACCCTGCGCCTGTCCAACAAACCGTGGCGCTTGCGTGTCCTGCTATCAACGTACTTGCGGCGCGGGCAAGATCAGACGATCGGGCCGGCCGAGATTTTTCACGCCACCGATCATCTACTGCCGCACCTGGCGCACACCCGATCGGTCTTCACGCTACACGATTTGACGGCGCTCAAATTTCCGACCACGCATACCCAACTCAACCGGCGTTTTTTGCAGCTGATGCTGCCGCATTTTCTGCGCGCCGCCGATATCATCATCGCCGATTCGTACAGCACGCGTCACGATGCCGTCGATCTCTATCAAATCCCGGACGATCGCATCCGCGTCGTCCACCTGGGCGTCGATGCGCACTTCAAGCCCGTCACAGCCATTTCCACCCAGACCGTGCGGGAACGCTACCAGCTGCCGGACCGCTTCATCTTAGCGGTAAGCACCATCGAACCGCGCAAAAACCTGATCGTGTTGCTGGAAGCGTATCGGGTGCTGCGTCAGAAGGATCCGGAGTTGCACCTAGTCATTGCGGGCAAACGGGGTTGGCATAGCGAACCTTTCTTCGCGCGCCTGCAGGCATTGGGCTTGACAGCGCAAGTGAATCTGTTGGGCTTTGTGCCAGATGAAGACTTGCCTGCCCTGTACAGCCTGGCCGAGGTCTTTGCGTTTCCATCGCTGTATGAAGGCTTTGGCTTGCCCGTGTTAGAAGCCATGGCGTGTGGTACCCCGGTGGTCTGCAGCAACACGTCCAGCCTCCCGGAAGTGGCAGGCGAGGCAGCCACCCAGATCGTTCCCACGGATGTGCGCGAGTGGGTGCGTGCCTTAGAGCAAATCAGTCATGACCCGGTTTTGCAGGCTGGCCTGCGTGAACGCGGGTTAAGGCAGGCCGGGCGCTTTACGTGGGAAGCAACAGCTCGTCAAACCTACGCTATCTATCAGGAAGTAAATGACACTCATCATCCTTGACGCCCGCACCGCCACCGATCACTTTCCCGGCATCGGACGCTACGTCGTGAATCTGTCAGGCGCGCTGCAGCAGGTTGCGCCTGATCTCGATCTGAGACTGCTGCGGGATCCGACAGCCCCAACCCAGCGGTTGACGTTGCCAAATTTACCCACGATCGATTGCGCGGTATCGCCGTTCACCCTGTCCCAGCAATGGCGCGTGCGGCAGGCGCTACGCGGCATCCGCACGGCGCTGTATCATAGTCCATACTATCTCATGCCTTACCGGCCCGGTATGGCGGCGGTGTTCACCTGCCACGATCTCATTCCTCTGATCTTTCCGCAGTATTTCAAGGCCCGACAACGCCTCATCTACCGCTTTACGCATCAACTGGCGCTGAACGCCGCACAACTCACGATCGCGGTGTCGCAATCGACCAAGAACGATCTGCGGCGTTTCTTCCGCGTCAACCCCGATCGGATCGTCGTCATACATGAAGGAGTTGACGCCCATTTTCAGCCGCCGTCGCGCGCGGAGATCGATCGGGTGAAGCAGCAGTACGCCCTGCCCGATCGCTACGTGTTATACTTTGGCAGCAATAAACCCCACAAGAATCTCGTTTGCCTAATCGAAGCGTTTGCGCGATTGGCGACCGGGGATCAGGGATCAGAGATCGGGTTGGTCATCGGCGGACATTGGGATCGGCGTTACCCGGAAGCCAAACAAGCCGTTGAGAAATTGGGCTTAGCGGATCGAGTATACTTCATTGGTCCAGTGCCAGAGGCTGATCTGCCCGCGTTATATAGCAGCGCCGCCGTATTTGTGTTTCCTTCTCAATATGAAGGCTTCGGCCTCCCCGTATTAGAGGCGATGGCCTGTGGTACTCCGGTCGTGTGCAGCAACCGATCGAGCTTGCCGGAAATCGCGGGAGATACAGCCGTGTTGTGCGATCCTGATGACGCGGCAGCTGTGGCGCAAGCGATCGCGCAAATTATCTTCGATCCAGCGCAGCGGGTTGAACGGCGCGAACGCAGTCTGGCCCGCGCGACACAGTTCACCTGGGAACGTACTGCGCAGCAAACAACGGCGGCCTATCGGGCCGTATTATCTCAAACAGACTCTAAATAAGGAGATTCCATGCCAACTTCACTCGTTACTGGTGGTGCCGGATTCATCGGTTCACATGTCGCGGCCGAGCTGCTCAAACTCGGTCATACTGTGGTCGTCCTGGATGATCTCAGCGGCGGCTTCGTCGAAAATGTCCCGGCGGGCGCGCAATTTGTCGAAGGCTCGATTCTGGATGTCGCTTTAATCGATCGGCTATTTGCCGCCCACGCGTTCGACTATGTTTATCATCTGGCCGCTTACGCCGCCGAGGGCTTGAGCCACTTCATCAAGCGCTTCAACTATAACAACAATCTCATCGGCAGCGTCAACCTGATCAACGCCAGCGTGAACCACGCGGTCAAATGCTTGGTATTCACTTCGTCGATTGCGGTCTACGGCAGCGCGCCACTACCGATGACCGAGGACACCCTCCCCCAGCCCGAAGATTCCTACGGCATTGCCAAGTATGCCGTGGAACGCGAGCTGCGCGTCAGCCACGAAATGTTCGGGCTGGATTACGTGATCTTCCGCCCGCACAACGTCTATGGCGAGCACCAAAACATTGGCGACCGCTACCGCAATGTGATCGGTATCTTTATGAATCAGCTCATGCAAGGGCAGCCGCTCACCGTCTTTGGCGACGGCGAACAGAGCCGCGCCTTCAGCTACATCGCCGATGTCGCGCCCGTCATTGCCCGTTCGGTTGATGTGCCCGCAGCGCGCAATCAAATCTTCAATGTCGGCGCAGACACGCCGTACTCGGTCAACCATCTCGCCGCAGTGGTGATGGAAGCGATGGACATTCATCTGGCGCTGAATCACCTGCCCGCGCGCAACGAAGTCGTGCACGCTTATTCGGATCACAGCAAGGCCCGGCGAGTGTTTGGAACCCAACCGCCTGTTACCCTGGAAGAAGGCATTGCGCGCATGGCTGCCTGGGCTAAAGCGGCCGGGCCGCGTCACAGCCGTTATTTTGGCGAGATCGAGATTGCCCGGAACCTGCCGCCCAGCTGGGTGCAACACTAGAGCGAATTCCAGTTTGATTTACGACTTCTGGAGTGGAGCCTTTAGGCGGATTCCGGCTGAAGCCTCGAGTCCGGATCGTAAATCAACTTGGAAACTGCTCTAATCGGGCAGTTCGCTTGCCAGATACTCCCTGCCGATGAACATTCTCCACATCTACAAAGATTACTATCCCGTCCTGGGCGGCATCGAAAACCATGTGCGCATCCTGGCCGAGGCACAGGCCGCGCGCGGCCAGGCAGTCACCGTCCTCGTCGCGAATCCGGCGCGGCACACGACCAGTGAGACGCTGAACGGTGTGCGCGTGATCAAAGCCGCCCGCTGGGCGACCGTGGCTTCGACGCCGATCAGTCCCGCGCTGTTCTGGCAGGCAGCGCGCCTCAAGGCCGACGTCGCCCATTTGCATTTTCCGCATCCGCCCGGCGAAGTAGCCAACTGGCTCTTCCATCCGGCCCGGCGCACGGTGATTTCGTATCACAGCGATGTGGTGCGGCAAGCCAGTGTTTTGCGCTTTTACAAGCCATTGATGAAGCAGGTACTCAAACGCGCCGATGCCATCATCTACGGCAGTCCGCCGATGAAGAACAGCGTGTATCTGCAGCCGCATCAGAATAAACTCCACCTCATCCCGTATGGCCTTCCGCTCGATCGGTTTTTGCCGGAACCCACCGATGCGGAAGTTAAGCGCGTAAAAGCGCGGTATCCCTCCGCCGGCACTGCCTTGCCCAAATTGTTGTTCGTCGGCCGGTTGCGCTATTACAAGGGGTTGAACGTCTTGATCGATGCGCTGTCTGCCATTCAAGCGCAATTGCTGATCGTCGGCGTGGGGCCGATGGAAACCGAATGGCAGGCGCAGGCCCGAGCGCGCGGCGTAGCCGATCGGATTGCGTGGCTGGGCGAGGTCCCCGATGCGGATCTGCCGGCGCTCTATCATCTGTCCGATATGTTTGTGCTGCCCGCCACGCATCCCAGCGAGGCCTTTGGTCTGGTGCAGGTGGAAGCGATGGCCAGTGGCATCCCTACCATCTGCACTGAACTCGGCACCGGGACATCCTGGGTCACCCAACATGAAGCAACCGGGCTCGTCGTTCCACCAAACGATCCACGTGCCTTGAGTGAGGGGATCAATCGGTTGTTAGCTGATCCCAATTGGCGACGCGCGCTGGGTACGGCCGCCCGGCAACGCGCACAGAGCGAATTTGCCGTCGAGCGCCTGATCGACCGGGTCGACACGCTGTATCAAACTTTAATCTCTCACTAATTACTGCGCGTCGACAACCTATGGTATGATTACGCCCGGTTTGCGGCGTGGGCACGTTCCAGGCACCACAGCGTTTAACACCCCGCAGTAAGAATCTAAGATCAATAATCAGAGAGTCAGCATGACCTATTCAAGCCGCTTAAGTGCATTCTGCGATAAAGTCATCGAGGCCAGTTGGTTAATTGCCGTGATCCTGGCACCGCTGTTCTTCGACGTTTACTCTAGCCGCGTCTTTGAGCCGGACAAGATCACGCTGGTGCGGTCGCTCGCGTTGATCATGGTGGGCGCGTGGATCATCAAATGGCTGGAAGAGCGCCGCGCGCCGCGCACCGGCGCCGATCGGGTCACGTGGCGCACCCCATTAATGCTGCCGACGCTGCTGTTTATGGGCTTCTACCTGATCGCTTCGCTGCTCTCCGTCGTGCCACGCGTTAGCATCTTTGGCTCGTATCAGCGCTTGCAGGGCTTTTATTCGATGCTGTCGTATGTCGTGATCTTCTGGATGATCTTGATGAACATGCGGCGGCGCGAACAGCTGGAGCGTATCGTCACCGTCATCGTGATTACCAGCATGCCCATTGCGTTCTATGGCTTGATTCAACATGCCAATAAAGATCCGCTGCCGTGGGGCGGCGATGTAACGCAGCGCGTGGCCTCCAATATGGGCAACGCCATTTTCGTGGCGGCCTACTTGATCATGGCGTTCTTCCTGACGCTGGGCCGCCTGGTGCAAAGTTTCCAGGTGATCCTGATCGAGAAAGAATCGCGCGTATCGGACATTCTACGCGCCAGTGTGTATCTCTTTGTGGCGGCGCTGCAACTGATTGCCTTTGCCTTTGCCGATAGCCGCGGCCCGTTATTGGGCTGGCTGCCCGGTATGTTCATTTTTGCGTTGGTCGGCTTGCTATTGCTGCGCGTTTCACTGCACACCCAGACAGGCGAGACTGCTGCTCCAGCATCGGCCGACACGTACGACTTGAATACAGCCCGTTACCCTATTACCCTCATTGATGTATTCAAATCCATCGTCCTGGCAGGCATCTGCGGTATCACGGCCTTCGTTGGCTATAGTCTGGTTCCCGTGATATTTCCCGAGCCTAAGATTACCATGAATGTTGTGGTGGCTCTGCTTGCCGGATTAATCCCGTTGTTGGCAACGGTCGGCATTCGCCGTACGGCTGCACGCTGGGCGTGGGCTTCGTGGATTTTCTTCTCGCTCTTATTGGCGGTAGGACTGTTTGTGATTAACTTTTCCACCATCCCGCTGGTGGTCGAGCTGCGCCAGAGCGGCGCTTTTGGCAAGCTCGCCTCGCTCTTCGAGTCGGAGGGTGGCACCGGCAAAGTCCGTTCGCTAATTTGGGAAGGCGCGGCGAAGTTGGTCTTGCCTCATGAGCCGCTGCAATTCCCGGATGGGTCACAAGATAACCTCAACGCGCTGCGCCCGCTGATCGGATATGGGCCGGAATCCATGTACGTCGCCTACAACCGCTTCTATCCACCCGATCTGGCGCACTACGAAGCGCGCAACGCCTCCCCCGATCGATCACATAATGAAACCTGGGACTCGTTCGTCAACACCGGCGCGATCGGCTTTGTCCTAGAACAATTCTTATTCCTCAGCGCATTCTTCTTCGCGTTGAAGTTCATCGGCTGGATTCCGAACCGGCGATCTGCAATTCTATTGATCGGGTCGCTCGTAAGCGGTGGTATTCTGGGCACGATCGGATTGTATCTCTTCAAAGGCATTAATTTCATCGGGACGGGCTGGCCCGGCGGTGTCACTGCTGGAATAGTCATCTATGTCGTCACCTTCGCACTGTTCCACTTCCAGGTGTCACGGCAAGTCTATGCTTTAATTGCGACCATTCTGATCGCGATGCTCGATCTGGCAGTATTCAGCGTGGTGCATACCTCGTCCCAGCTGGTGCTTGCCATCGCGGGTGCGACCATCGCCGGGGCGCTCGCCTTTCTCGTATTGTATGTGATAGGCCGCTACGTCTTCGGCCCAACGGCAGGACAGGCCATTCAAATGAGCGGCCACATCTTTATGATTGTGGCCTTGTTCGGCGCGATCCTGGCGCACTATCTGGAAATCAGCCTGGCCGGAATCGCCATTGCCTCGACGCGCACTTACTTCTGGACTTACGCTGGGCTCTTAGTTGTACTGGGCCTGCACTGGGTTCCGGCGGAAGATGAAGAAACCCGACCGCGCGTCGCGTCCGTACCGACCCCGGTTCCCGCCGCGGAGACGCCGCCGGCCCACATCAACAAGAAGAAAGTTCGCCGTGCGGCTGCGGCGATGACGCCCGCTAAGCAGCAGAAGCGCGATAGCACCAGCAATTGGTCGGCGTGGCTGGGGCCGGTGTTGGCTTTAGCGCTGGCCTGTGCGTTGATCCTCGGCACACTGGGATTCTCCTTCATCAATGTAGCGCCCGGTTCGCATCCTGTCAGCGGCGCTATGCAGTTAATCTGGAACTCGCTGACGATCCGGCCTTATCAAAACAATGAAGTGTCCTATGGCACCCTGTTGATGTTCGCCGTCACGTGGTTCTTTGGCGGACTGCTGACGCTGACCGAATTGCGCCGTCGCAACGTGATTTCGGCGCGTGACATCTGGATAGCCGCCGCGCTCTATTATGGTCTCTCCCTCAGCGTGGCTTTAATTTACTGGCTCATTCAGGCCAGTCAGCTCATGTCCTTCAACAGCATGGTATCCCAGGCGCAGGTAACCAGCTTGCAACAATTGGCCCAACGCTCAAATCAATTGGTGGGCTTTGCCGATGCCATCTCTAATGTGCTGACGATGTTCTACCTCTTCATGGCGATTATCCTCTTCAGTCTGGCCGGAACGCTGCTGTTGGAAGTGCGCGACCGGCTGACGAAATTCGCCGGCGACTGGGGCGGGCTGCTCGTCATCCCGATCAGCTTGGTCGTGCTCATCGGCATTACTTCAACCAACTTGAACCCGGTGCGCGCCGACATTGTCTACAAACAGGCGGAAGCCATTCGCAGCAGTGGGCAATTGGATTTGGCCATCGCCCATTTCAAACGCGCGCGCGAGTTGAACCCCACCGAAGATTTCTATGATCTCTGGCTGGGCGCGGCCTTCCTGGACAAGGCGAACAACAACCTGCAAACGCCGTCGATCTTGACGAACGTCAAAGACGTCGATAGTCTGTTAAGCCTGACCTTTGAACAGACGTACCAACTCAATCAGGCCGACACGCTCACAGCAGCGCAGATCGTGCTGGAGTACGCGCGCAGCTTGAATCCGCTCAACACCGATCACACGGCCAATCTGGCGCGCTTGCATCGCCGTTGGGCCGATCTGAAAGCCAGCGATCCAGCGGCCCGCCAAAAAGAGCTGGAGACCTCAGCCGAGTATTACCGGCAGGCCACTAACCTCAGTCCGAATAACGCCCAGCTTTGGAATGAGTGGGCACTGGTAATCATGGCGATGTCCGATCTGGCACGGAGTGGTAACGACACCGCCACAGCCGATACGTACCTGGCAGATGCTCAGGCCAAACTGGATCACTCGTTGGAATTGGATGCGCTCTACGATCAGACTTACATGATCCGCGGTCAATTGTTCCTCAAGCAAGGCAAAAATGACGAAGCACAGAAGATGTTTGCGGAAGCCAGCAAATTGAATGCCGGCAATTTGGATGCCTACGGCAGCTCGATCGATCTGCTGCTGCAACAGAAGAACTACACGGATGCCGAAAAAATCTCACTGGACTTTCTAGCGAAGAATCCCGATTCGCTGTCTGTTTTGCGCACTCTGGCACGCAACATCTACTATCAACAACAGCGGTTGCCCGAGGCCATTTCCACCATGGAACACGTCCTGCAAATTGATCAGAATGATGCCAGCCGTTGGGAAGACCAGCGCGTCATGGCGATTTTGCTGGCGCAAGCCGGACGCTTGCAGGAAGCGCTGCCGCTGGCGCAGGCCGCGTTGACGGCTGCGCCGCAAGATCAGCAAGCGGGCATTCAGACTCTCGTCAGTCAACTGCAGTCCCAGTTGGGCCTCAGTCCGCAGCTAACGCAGACCCTGCCTTTCGCACAGCCAACTCCGGCGAAATAACGGCTGTATCCATCGGGCGAGGGTTTGCCGCAGCGCCCTCGCCCGGCCGTTAACCTAGCCACGGCGAAAAGACCACGAGTGGTGAATCGCCCATGATCGTGCCCATCCTTGTCTTTATTGGAGCGCTGCTGATCGCCATTGCGGCGACACCGGTCGCGCGCCGGATCGCGCCTAAGCTGGGCGTCATGGATCATCCCAATCCGCGCAAGGTGCACGCGCGTCCCATGCCGCTACTAGGTGGAGCGGCGATCGTCAGCGCCAGCCTGTTGACGCTGCTGCTGCTGCACGATCGCTTTGAGTTTCAGCAATTGGGCAGTATCCTGCTCGGCGCGGCCCTGGTCGCTCTTCTCGGCTTTTATGATGATCGCTGGGGACTGCGCCCCATTTTGAAATTGATCGGACAGATCGTGGCGGCGATCATCCTGATTTTCTCCGGCGTCAAAGTCACGGCCCTGCCGGAAGAATGGATGAATTTAACGGTTACTCTCGTGTGGGTAGTCGGTTTGACCAACTCGCTCAATCTGCTGGATAACATGGATGGTTTGTCGAGTGGCGTGGCCGCGGTATGCGCCTCGTTCTTTCTGGTGATGGCGGCCGTGAGTGGCCAGATCTATGTCGGCGCTTTGGCCGCGGCGCTGCTGGGCGCGACGTTAGGCTTCCTCGTTTACAATTTCAACCCTGCTTCCATTTTTATGGGCGACACGGGCAGCATGTTTTTAGGCTTCATGTTGGCCGCCATTGGCATCAAGCTGCGCTTTCCTGCGAACGTGCCCTTCGTGACGTGGATGGTGCCGATCATCGTCATGGGCGTGCCCATCTTCGATACGACGCTGGTCTTCATCTCGCGCTTGCGACGCGGCAAGAATCCGCTGACCACCCCCGGCAAAGATCACGTCTCACATCGTCTGGTCAAGTTGGGCTTCACTACGCGCGAAGCCGTGATGACGCATTATCTCATCAGCGGCGCGTATGGCATGGTGGCTATTCTTGTGACGCAAGCCATTGTGCTGGAAGGCTATCTGCTCGGCGGCGCTACGGCGCTGGTTTCGTTGTATGGTCTGTGGTTCTTTGAATTCAAGCAGAAACGCGACTCTAGCCCGGCTGTACCACAGCCGCCTTCCTCATGAGCACCCATGATGCTCCGCGCACTTCGCGCACAGTTCAAATCCTGCTGTTGATTCTGGCCGTTGGACTCAGCTGAGTGATCGTGTGGTTCACCAATCGCTATCAGGAAGAGCTGCGCAATCTGGGCAACTACTGTAGTGTTCGCTAACATGTTGAACACTTGACCGATCGATTATGGGGCGTCTCCAAGTGGTCTAACCGAGCCATGAGATGCTACAATTGCTGACATGGACACCCCACCTACTACCAACCACACCCAGTCACGTCTACTTTCGCCCCACGAGTAACGAGTGACGAGTAATATCATGCTTCGCAGATGACCTTATGCTGTTTACCTTGAGCAGATTGGTGCGGGATTGAAAGTGATACCGCAGTCTCTTGGCTCAATCAGGCTACTTCTGACACGCGAAGGTGTAATCGACACGCCAGCGTTTGAGCGTCGGCGTCACATGTGGATCGGAGGTCGACAGGTTAGCGCGGAGACGAATGGCAGGATGCTGCTGCACAGCGATGGATTGTAGTGATCCGCCGTTGCGCACCTGGCCGAACAATACCTCACCTTTTTCGTCGAGCACATCAACGGTGAGGCTGGTGCCGGGCGGCGTGTCGGCTTCCCAAGTAATGTGATCCCAAGCACGAAGAGGACCAGCGAGACAGTCTGATCGAAAAGCGAAGAGATAGGCGGGGCCTCCATAGTACGAATTGTTTGTACCACTACTGCCATAGATCGTCCCGTCAGGACACATGGCCAATGCCATTACACCTGTTGGAATAGCGATGCCCAGATTAATCGACTGCTTGGTGCCTGGCCTATAAACGAATAGTTCACTGTTAGAATAGTTGCGCTCAATGCTTCCATAGACTTGCTTATCGTGCCCAACCACTAGGGCAGCAACATTGCCCGGAGTATATCCATTCTCTTTTCCCGGGGTCGCTAACTGGGTGAACAGTCCCGTACTTTCATCATACCCAACCAGATAAGGACCACAGCCAGCATAAACTTGTCCGTCCGAATCAATGGCTAACGCTTGTATCGTACATGATAGGCTTGTGGTATCTCCCATAACCGTGGCTTGCTGACTGGCCGGTTCATAAACTATCAACGCCGCGCCAACGCCAACATACACTCGACCGTTGGGGCCAACGGCTAATGGCCCAATTGCATAGGTTTGTGTGATCGGCAATTCCAATAGTTTGATTTGCGCCTGTACGGGATCAATGGAGAATAGTCTGGCCTGACCGCTATAGGAAACTGTGCCACCATAGATTAGTCCGTCAAGTCCGGTTGTAAGTGCTGCGATCTGATCGGTATTAGTAGTAGGGCGTCCGAGGTCAAGAGTATTTCCGGTGCGCGGGTTATATAAGAAGAGATGCCCACTGTTGGTTCCACCTATCAGCACGCCGTTGTTTGCTGCAGCCAGCGCAGTTCCATACATGAATTTTCCACGTTGTTCAGGAGAAACTTCAGGCGCGTGACGGCTGAGATTGTTGTCCGGGTCTTGTGGGTGATATTCAAACAGCCAGCCAAACGGATCCTGCCGGTAATAGTTGTCGGCTCCTTGTATTATGCCGTAGACAGTTTCGTTCTGATTACAGGCCAGCGCGCGCACAATGACGTTAGGTGATTCGGCAATAACGGTGCGTGTCAGAGCCAAGGCAATCGGCTGAATGAGTTCAGACTGGACTGAACCGGTCGGGGCATAAGTGTATTGCTTCACGGTCACGATCTGATTACGCCATGCACCATAGACTTGACCATCCCGCCCAACTATTGGTGAGCCAAGACTTCCGCCGACCGTTGATCCGAGTTGCTTAAAAATCCCTTGAGCGGGTTGATAGGCAAACAAGAATGAGTTGGACCAATTACCGCCCATCCCATATAACCATCCATCGCGCGTAGCTGCTTGCACATACATGCCAAATGGTGCGACATCCTTTGGCAAATCGAGGGACCGCCAAACGTGATGGAGAGGATCGAACAGATATGGATTTTCCAGCCCCGTACTCACGTAGACGCCTCCGTCAGGGTGAAGCGCCAGACTGCTGTATGACGAAGATATTTCGTGGGTAAACACTTGGCCGCCTGCGATGTCTATAGCGGCGACGGCGTATTCGCGCAAGCCGCAAGTCAAGACACCGTAGAGCAGGCCGTCATGGCCATATAAAAAAGGCTCATTCGGTGAATCAAGGAGTTACCAAAACCGCCAAGAGTGAGGCCAACAACGCCTTGCCTCGGCGTCGGACATTGTGCACGAACTCAAAGAA
>PMCF01000155.1 GCA_003154115.1 Anaerolineae bacterium | reverse complement strand
GCCGCATCGCGGATGACTCGGGTCGGTGCACTCAGCAACAAAGGCGTCTTCATCCGTTACCTCCTGAGTGCTCGAGGATAACACATAATCAATCAAACTTGCTCATCTCTCCCACCAATCTGAGGAGAACCTCAAGTCATTGCCCATGCTGGGCGTACACAAACGGGCCGCGACATGCTTCATCGCGGCCCGCTGCGCCGATCGCATTTCTACCCATCCGTCGCTTCCCTTGGCCTTTCAATCCAGCGTGTCCCGTTTGATCGACTAGGTCGCGGATGAAGAACATCCGCCGACTTCGCTCAGCGCGGCGTTTCTCTCCAATAATTCACGCGTCTTCTTCTTCCGATAATTGAACAAGAACGCTAATGACGGTCTCACCACCACGGGATCGATCAATTTCCCGATCAACCCCAGCGGCGGCTCGTACTTCACCCGATCGTTGATGCACGTCCCGTCGGCTTCTGTTGTAAACGAATGCGTGTGGCTCCACGCGCCGAAGGGGCCTTTATTCTGCACATCACGGAAATATTTTTGACCGACATACTCCGCAATCATGCCCTCCCAGCGTAAACCGATCGGTCCCACGCCCAACCGGAAAATAACGCGGCTGCCCGCGCGCACTGGTCGATCGAAACGCTCGATCGTGACGCGCACCGGCGGTGGTGTGATCGCGATCAACGACACCGGATCATCATGAAAAGCAGCCACGTCACGCAGCGAGGCTTTGACTTTGAATGAACGCTCATAAATCGACATGGCACATCCCTCTCTTACCGCCTGACCGGCACTCTCACCGGAACAGGTTCTGGCTGAGTTCCCTTCAATAACCCTTCTATCCACTTCCCGATGTTCCGCATCAAATCTTCGATCTTTTTCATTTCAACACATCCTTTAGCGCTGCCATCGCATCCGTGAACTGGAACTTGAAACCTTCCTTCAACAAGCGCACCGGCATTTCGCGTTGACCATCCAACAACAACGTCGACATCTCGCCAAACATCGTCTTCATCGCGAAGGCGGGAACCGGCATAAACGTCGGTTTACCCAGCACCTGGCCGATGGCCTGCGTGAACTCCTTGTTAGTCAACGGTTTCGGCGCGCTGAGGTTATATACGCCGTTGGCGTTTTTGTTATCGATCAAGAAACGAATCGCGGCGACTTCATCCTTGAGATGGATCCACGGAAAATACTGGTTGCCACTCCCGATCGGCCCGCCCACAAACAGCTTGATGGGCAGCAACATCTTGGGCAGCGCGCCGCCATTCAAATCCAACACCACGCCCATGCGAATAATCGGCCGGCGAATACCCAGCGCGTCCAGTTCCGCCGTCGAGGCTTCCCAATCTTTGCAGATAGAGGCCAGAAAGTCATTTCCCGCGCCGGACTCTTCGGTAATTTCTTCCGCGCCACGCGGGCCGTAGTAGCCCACCGCCGAGGATTGAATGACCACGCCCGGTTTCTTTGGCGCCGCCTTCACCGCTTCCACGATCGCTTTGCCGGCATTCACGCGGCTGTCGCGGATTTCCTTTTTGCGCGCATCCGACCACCGCTCAGAGATGGTCGCGCCCGCCAGATTGACGATCGCATCCGCGCCATCCGCCAGTGTGCCCCAACCTTGCGCCGATTGGCCGTCCCATTTTTCGGCCCGTGCGCCTTTGGGCAGATTCTTCACGGCCGCAGGGTTACGGCTCAACACGATCACTTCGTGACCATCTGGCGCTAAGCTATCGACTAAGGCACAGCCAATCAGACCGCTGCCGCCCGTAATAATGATCCGCATGTTTGCGGCTCCTTCTAAGACTTCTTCCGATTGCTCATCAACTGCTCTATGGTAGTTATACCTGATTGAATGGTCTCGCCTAAAAACGCGCCGGACACTGCAGTGATGAGATCAAGCTGCTGATTGAAAGCCGGACCGCCAAAGGAAAAGACTGGCTGATGGGTCGTCGGAATCCATCATGAGTATTTTTTGCATTTCAACCCGAATAGAATATACCATATTGAACATATCTTGTCAAGCATTTGCACAATTATATAATCATTTATGTAACAAAAAGTCCGATCAAGTCAATTGATCGGCCTGTGACGAGATGTAGCGAAAGTTCAATTGCTCGGTTTGTCGGGTGCGGGCAACGTCGCGTGAAAGTCATTGTAGAAGCGCGGCAGGTAACTGTCGAGCAGATCTTGTACGCGCTGAGGGCTATCGGAGCGGACAATCAAGCCCGCGTGGTTCAAGCGTTTCATGCGCCACGCGATTTCAGGATCGGTGTAGGTGGAGAGATCGGGCCATTCTTGTTTGGCGAGTGAAATGATGAGGCCGCCGTAATCCGATCGGCGCGAAGCGGGTAGCTCATAGGGCACATCTTCACCGCAAATTTCGATCTTGGCCCATTCGGCCCATAAGTTCAAGCCGGTAGAGGTTTCCACCAACTCGGCAATGTTGGCCCCACCCACCCGCGCCGCGCATTCGAGGAAGTAGAACTGACCATCCTCTTGCCCCTTGATGAACTCCGCATGGGTCACGCCGCGCACGAAGCCGAGTGCTTCGAGTAATTGTTGATTCAGCCTGCGCAGTGCCTGCGCCTCTTCCGCTTCACGCGGCAGAGTGCGGGTCACGAAGACCCCGCCGCCGTGCATCACATCAAAGGGCGGTTTGGCGTAGCCATGCACTTCGGCAAAGACGACTTCCTTTTCGGCAACGATCGAATCGACGTGGTAGACATTGCCCGGAACGTATTGTTCCAGCACGTAATACGATTGCCGATCGCCCAAGATATCGATGGCCGGCCAGAATTCATCGGGCGAGTTGATCTTCTTGATCCCGAGCGACGACGCCTCCGAACGCGGCTTCAACACCCACGGCGCGGGCACGCGCCACATGAAGTCGCGAATCTTGTCGTAGTTGAGTACATGGACAAAGTCCGGCACGCGAATGCCGCGATCACGCGCCCGCACGCGCATCGCCAGTTTGTCGCGGAAGTAGCGCGCGGTGGTGTCGCCCATGCCGGGGATGCGCAGATGTTCGCGCAAGGCGGCGGCCATTTCCACGTCGTAATCGTCGAGGGCCACAATCCGATCGAGCGGGCGGGTGCGCGCCACGTAGCTCACGGCATAGATCATGTCCTGCTCGTNNTGCCGTTTGGCCTCGCGCATGAAGGCCTGACCTTTTTCGTAGCTGGTGATGCAGAGGATGGTGCGGTGTGGTAGTTGCGGCATGAGTCCCCCTACTATTCTTCCACGAATTGACACGAATCTGCACTCATCATCCCGACGGACAATAAGCTCGACAATGTTAAATTACCTACTGACCGTCATTGCGAGCGAAGCGAAGCAATGACGGATCTCACATTGTCAAGATAGTTACATTCTCGAACGCCGTTGGGTGATTCTGGATTTCTTCGCCGCGACGCGCAGCAGGCGTGGGCTTTGCGTATCGCGTTTGCTTGTCTTGCCGCGCGGATGAGAGACCTCACGGCCTTTCCTGGTCACCGAGATAAAGTCGCGGCCATCGAACGGATGCTGCTGCACGTAGCGCTGCGTGGGGAACGTCCAGCGCAGGAAATACGGCAGAATCAAGCCCCATGTGGCTTGATGGTGCTCGCCGCCTTCCACTTGCACGTACACCATCTCGATGCCGCGCCGAAAACCTTTGCGCGCCAGTTCGTCCATTAATTCGGTGGTGTCTTGAATCGCATCGATGACGCCGTTGTTATCCCGATCGTCTTGCTCATCGTCGGTGCCCGCTTGAAACCACAGGCGCAGATAGCCCGGCGATTCGGTATCGCGCACGCGGCGATGCATGATGCGCGATTCCTGCCGGGTATGCGTGTCGGCATCATCGGTGCGCCACCAGAACGAGCCGGAGAATACGCCCACCGCACCGAACACGTCGGGATGATTCCACGCCAGATCGAACGCCATCAAGCCGCCCAGCGAGGAGCCCATCACCGCGGTGTTGATCGGACCCGGCAGCGTGCGGTAGCGTCGATTGATGTAAGGCAGCACTTCGTCAAGGATGAAGAACGTGTATTTGCGCGCTTTCTTGCCCAGCCCGTGCGCGTTGGGAATGCCCGCCGTGCCGTACTCGTGCAGCCGATCGCGCGTGGCGTGGAGGGCGACCACGATGATGGGTTCGATTTCATGGTGAGCGATCAGCGCGGCCAGGGTGTCGGCGAGTTTGATCGCCGGCGCATCCTGGCCGTCATTCAGGTACAGCACCTTGTAGTATTGGTCGGGGTGCGACTCGTAATCGGGCGGCAGAAATACGGTGAGGACACGCTGATTGTGCAGCTGCTTGGATCGAAAGTGTTCCAGCGTTTTGATGATCACGGGCTGAATGAGTGAGGTCATGCGAGAAGTATAACCCAGGTGAGAGGGAGATTCAACCGCGGCCTCACCCACTCCCGCAAACAACACGGGACCTGCGGTGGCCCCTCATAAAGCTGCCTGCCAGTGTCATTCCGAGCGACGCCCAGCGCGCCTCCGCCGCGCTGCGGCAGGCAAGGCAAGGCGAGCGAGGAATCTTGGCCTGCCGTGCGAGACCCCTCGCCGCAGCGCGGCTCGGGGTGACACCGAGAAGAGATGAAGATCACGGCAGCGCCGACGGGTCGATCACGAAATCGGCATTGCAGTCATCCGTGTCCTTCCACAGCGGCGCGCGTGCGATGGAAGGATTCTTCGACGGATACAGGTTGGGATCGATCGCCGGACACGCTACATTCCCTGGCAGCGAGCCGGTGCCCCACGCCACACCGTCGACCAGTTGATTGGTGGAGCCGAGCAATAACACTTCATCGCCGGTGTTCGCCAGCGAGAAGCTGATGTTCGGCGTGTAACTGACATACGGGATCATTTGAATACCCGTCCCGAAGAACACGTAATCGGGATAGCGACCATATTTGTTGAAGAAGCCTTGCGCCGTCGTCGCTACATTGATCAATCCACCCGGCGCGACGCTGGCCGTTGAGGGGAACTGCCACATGCCATCGACGGTGAAACCGGTGGGGCCGGGTAGCGCCTGATCGCCCAGCTTATAGGTGCTCAAAGAAACCGTAATCGGCGTGGGATTGTAAATCTGCACCCACTCGCTGCCGGTCACCACGCTCGTCGAGCCGAGATAGAACACTTTGCTGACCAGCAAGTGAGTGGGCGGCGCGCTGTAATTGCTAAACACGATCGGTAGCAGCACGCGCGGTTGAAACGCCCAATCGTAGCCAAACATCGTGTGCAAGTAATCATACGCCGCACTCGATTCGACTTGCAGCGCCACTTCGCGGTTCATTTTGTTTGAGGTTTCGGTTCCGTTGAGGCTGCCCGCGTGGACGACTTTGTGCCCGCCCACATCAAACAAGAACATCTTGTTGTGAATGCCGTACAAGGCCGGATCGCCCAGCCGCACTTCAAAGTTGGCGCGCAGGGTTGGACTGACGACGTAGAGCGATTCGATATATTGCTTCGTGGCGGCGTTGCTGGTGGGCTGAGTCGAATCGTCGAAGTAGCGATCGAGCAGCAGCCGCACTGTCGCGCCGCGCTGGGCCGCGTCGATTAAAGCTTGCAAGCGCACATTGGGATCGGCGATCGGGTTACTGTTGGAGTTACCCCAATGCGGCGGCTCGTCGAGCTGCTCCACTTCGATCGTATCGCCCGCGCCCGATCGGTTGATCCAACCCAGCAGCGCATCACTGGCACGCAGCGCGCTTTCCGGCGCGGTCAACAGCTCGAATGGAAATTGTCCAGTCACGACCAATGGCTGCGGATAGAGGATGCGATACCCGCTGACTTCAATGCTGTAATCGGGCGTAAACCCGATCGGGGGCGGGCCGTACTTCGTATCCGTGATCGTCCAACGGTAAATATCGCGATGATGTGCCGGATCGAAATCGGCCTTCCAAATTTCCAGCGCGCGCGCCACGACGCCGGAAGCATCTGTCACCAGATACACGCCGCGATGCCCGATCGTTCCATCGGAAAAATCATCATAGTTGAGGCTGCGCGGGCTGAGATTCTCCGAACCGATCGCCACGACGCGATCATCCACCACGATCAGCTTGGCGTGCACGTAATCGTAGCGCGCGTGGATGGTGTTGCCGTTCGACGTATCGCTGATCATGAACCAGCACTGCCCGCCCGCGCTTTCGATTTGTTCACACACCCACGATTCCTGATCGTCGATGCCGCCCACCGGGCCGCCCTCCAGCAAGATCGTAACGTTGACTCCACGTCCGATGGTTCGCGTCACCACGTCGAGCAGACCCAGATTATCGAATGTGTGCATCTCCATCTTGATGGAAGACTGCGCTGAACCGAGCACATCCGAGATGACGCGGTAAGCATTGTCGGGCGCAATGGCGACGGTGAGCGTAGCGGTCTGCGTAACCTTGGCCGTCTGCCAGAATTTTTCCAGATCCCAGCCGGGATACTGCGTCTTGCGGCCCGACACCGGATCGGTTCGATCGTTGGCCCAATCGAGCGCGGTGTCGGTGTCTGTGACAATCTTGCCCGTCGCTTCGTCGAGTTTGCGATAGATGATCTGGCCCGAGGCCGAAACATCGCTATCACTGTAACGCTGCACAGTGGAACCCGTCCACTGCGTGTCGGTCAAGGTGGTCGTGCCCCAGATGACAGCGTCGATGGTATTGGTCAGGCCTTCGCTCAGTGCCAATTTACCGCTGTCGCCAAAGGCAGGCACGCTGTTTAATGTCAGCATAAGAACGGACGTATCGGCGTCAGCAGTGTATTTATAATCGGGCTTGAAGCCAAACTGCTGCGTGAAAGTGATGGCCGTCTTGGCTATCCAGATGGATTGATCAGGTTGCAGCGTATCGGTCAGTTGGATCCGGCTTGTGCTCTTCACCGCCAACCAGTTGGTCAGCGTGAGGGGCCGTGTGCTGACGTTGGTCAAGCGGAAGCCTTCGTCGCCTTGACCGCCGCCGTAAGCGTCGAAGTGAACCGCGCTGATCAACACACTGCCGGGCGGCGTCAAGGGCGGAGGCGGTTCGACCGTGGTCATGAGCACCGTGCAGTTGTTGGGCGTCGGCGTGGCCTGGACGCGCCACGTGCCTATGATATCGGTGCGTTCGTTGCTTTTCCCATTCGCGGCTGCCGCGACATCCGGCGGATTAGCCACTCCCGTCTCGTCGATCAGGTTACTCGTATTGGCCGTACCATAGATCACGGCATCAATTGGAATCGTCGACGTTGTGATCGAGATCGCTTTAACATCGAACAGAGCAATGCCATCGGCGGGTGTTGCGCCGTTTTGAAAATCGGGATTGAAATTAATCGATTGATCAAAGATCGGCGAATAATTTGTGATATTACTTGTAGGCCCGCCAATGACCCAGCACGAGCTAGGCGGTAGAGTCCCGGTCAACTGCACAACACTGTAGAGGTAAGTGGTGCCGCCATTGCCCAGACTGTAGTCGTTTAGATCGATAGTATTGCTGGTTGGGTTAAATAGCTCCACCCACTCCAGTCCATTGTCCGCACCGGTCGGATCATAAAGCACTTCACTCAAGATAACATGTTCGCCGGTAGTGACAGAAATGGGGCCATAATAGTCCACCGGCGCACTCGCATCCGTGCTGATGACCTCCAGTCGATAGTAGTAGCGGTGGTTCAATATAGCCGTTTCATCAATCCAGTCATACAGCGCCCCCGCCACGGCGTCACCTTCCGCCGGCATAAAGTTGCTGACCCGCGTCCACGAACCCGTGGCACTCGAACTGCGGGCGACGTAAAAGCCAGCCGTGTCGAGCTCCGTCGCCGTTTCCCATTCAACATAGACCTCCGGTTGCCCAGGCAACGTTGTGGCTGTGAAACTAGCCAGTATCACCGGGGTAGCAGCGCGTGGTTTCTGCCGCGCCAGCCACTTGATCGTTGTGTCATGCGCCGTCACTTTGTCGATTGCGACATCCAATGACGCTGCGGCGTGGGCGGCGGTAGCCGAACGAGCGGGTTGCAAGACCGCTAGCAGACCCAGTACAGCACATGAGCTTAACATCACGACTAAGAATCCTCTTAGCATCTTCATGGCTTCCTCCCCCCAAGAAATGCAGATTGAGTATACCTGCTTTGCTCAACTCACATTTGCCTTGCCCTGAGTCTCATTTTGTGCCGTGTTTCTTCCGCCAGTCGTTTCCATCTAATCCGCGTTCAACGTCCTACGTCACCCCCGCAACCTTCCGCTATCAATTGACGGAAACCCCAGGTGACCGACTGCGCAGGAAAATTAGCAATCAGAAATCAGCAATCTAAAATCGTTACACTTCGGTTTCTTTCAACTCGGCCACGATGTCGGCCTGCTGTGCTGCGGCCCGCGGCACCTGCGGTTTACGCCGCTCCCACGCATACACGCCGATCAAGATCAGCGCAGGCAGGATCAACATCGTGCTGAAGTAGACCAACGGCGTCAACAACGGATCACGGTTCTGCACAGGCGCCGAGAAACGATCGAGGTTGAAGAGGATCAACACCAGCGCCGTCCACACCGCCAGAAAATTCGGAATTGCATCGCCCGAATGCAGCAGGCGCGCGCCGGCCGATCGTTCCTTCGTGATCGGCCAGAAGAGATTGCTCCCCAGATAGCCGAGTTGATCCTCGACGATGTGCGCCGACATGCCGAAGAACGCCACCAGCCCTGCCTGTATCGATCCGAACAACATGCCCGTGATCAAGCCCAGCAGCGCGGCCAGCGTAAACGAATGACTCCACACACGGTGCCACGGCAGGAACTGCACCTCCACGGTGGCTGGGCGGGATGACCCCGCCGCTACGGGCACGAAGGCAAACGACGGGCCATTGAAGATGTCGGCCGTCATCTCGCCGTCGTAGGTGTAATCGATTTTTGCGGCGGTCTTCGCACGCGCCACACACTGGCCAGATTCATCGAGCGGCGCGAGCGCCGCGTTCACGATGGGGCCGATGGTGATGACGACTTCGCTGCGCTCCGCATCAAAGCGGATGCGATACTGCCGCCAGCGATTGGGCCCGAGCGGGATGTTGTGCAGCTGGAGCCGGATCGAGCGGTGGGTCGCGGCGGCCCGATCGATCCGGCGGCGACGGTGGTCGCGATGAGCTGCGGATCGAGATTGCTGGGATCGGGATCGATGTTGACGTGTTGCTCGAAGTAACGCGCGAACTTGAAATCGAGCGTATCCGGCAGCAGGCCGAAGAAGCCGCCCAGCACGATGAGATACGATCCCTGCGCGGCGCCCTCCACCACGCCGGGCACAAATGTTGCAGCGGCGAGTCCCGCTAAGAAGTGTGAGATGCCTTTCACGGGTTCAACTTCTTTCTCCTCGCGGTATTCTCGGCATCATATTGAATCCATTTCTCAATCGGCCAGTCCTCTACCAGCTCGATTCGTTCCGCAGCCCAGCGACAATATTCTGGCGACGTATCACAGCCCTGCCAGCGCCGCTTAATCTGTTCGGAGACAACGGCTGTGGTGCCCGAACCTGAAAAGGGATCGAGAATGAGGTCGCCGGGATTCGAGGAAGCGAGAACTATTTTCCTGAGCAGTTCTTCCGGCTTCTGGGTGGGATGCGGCGTTTTCTCGTGCATGCCATTGCACGTCGTTGGAATCTCGATCACGTCGCGCGGCTTGGCGCCTTTCGGATGGGGCTGCCACAAGCGATCTTTATTTCGTCCGTGTCCGTACTGGCTCGTCTCCGCCTGCGGATGCTCAGGATATTTCAACGTATGATTGCCATAGGGAATCCGAACTTCATCAACGTTGAACGTGAATTCTTTGGTCTTGCGGAAGTGCAAAATGCTCTCGTGTGAACGGCCCCAGTCTGATCCGAGGTTGGCTTTGTTCTTATAGTGCCACACGATCCAACGGCAGCCGGCAAAGAAACGCGCGGCCGGCAATTTGAGATCGGCCAGTATTTCGGAGAAGCCGCAAATATAGAGCGTGCCGGTCGGCTTCAAGACGCGCGCCGCCTGTTCAATCCATTCCAAAGACCAATCGACGTAGTCCTGTTGCGATTCGAATGTGTCCCACTCCGCTTTTTTGATATTGTAAGGTGGATCGGCAAACACTAAATCGACGGATTCATCCTTCACTGAGCGCAACCACGTCACCGCATCACCCAGCCAGAGTTCACCATGCGGATGTGAGTAAAACAATTGCGGCCCACGATCTGTGGGCTCGATTTGCACGTAGGTTCCTCGCAACATCGGCTGACCAAAGAAAGTTGGAACCGCGGTAGAACGCGCATACTCCACCGCAGGCTCACGAGCAGTTTTGTTTTCGATTTTCTTCTTCATGCTAGGTTACTTGGAGACACTTCATCTTTTACTTCGCAATCAGGAGAACTTCTTGCGATTCCGAATTGGTCGATAGCGCATATGTGTACTGCCCGTAGCGTTCAACCCGCACGTCCGGTTTGTACCGCCGCAGCAGGTTCACCAGTTCTGCTTCCGTTGGGACGCCATCGCTGCGATACGACACAACCAGGATGCTGTCGCGATAACGTTCAAACAACTGCTCAAAAGCCAGGTGAATCCGCTTCTTGTCCGTCCATTCATTCGGGCGCGGCTTAAAGCGCCGGTGCTTCGAACGGTGATCGATATGCTTGTCCCATTCAGCATACACTGTCAGCCCTTCGAGGAAGTGATAAAAGTCTAAATAGTTCACGGCCACACCGCTCCCGGCAACATAGGGCGTGTCGATATAAACCAGATCATACTCGCCGGGCACATCCGCCGCGT
This sequence comes from Anaerolineae bacterium, assembly GCA_003154115.1. Taxonomy (GTDB): domain Bacteria; phylum Chloroflexota; class Anaerolineae; order Fen-1058; family Fen-1058; genus Fen-1058. The sequence goes on along the minus strand of PMCF01000155.1, from coordinate 8,812 downwards.
CTAAATTCAGGGCTTGGTTCACCTGGCCATTATCCAATACGGCACGATTGGCTTCATTCGCAAAAGCGCGAAACCACTCCTCAAACGGCCTGTCCCAGCTCGTTTTGTTGCCAAATGAGCGATTGACTTCCGCCAGACGGATATACAAATTCTTGCGGTGAAATAGATTGTAGGGTCGCTTGATGATGCACGCCTGGGCGAGTGCGAAGAAAGCCAATGCGAATCGATAGGGATCGGCTACCTGGCGAATATGGGTTATCGTTTGATCGATCCAGGCATTTTCCTCAGCGGTGAAATAGATGTCTGCAAAATTGTCTTGTACGAAGTGCGGGTAGTCGATCTCAGGATGTCTCGTCAGCAGCCAGTCGATCTCTTCAAAGCTAAGACGAGTTTGGCTATTCTCGACCAGGGCGAGGCCGAACTCATAGTTAAAACGCAGCAAGTCGTTGTAAGTCACACGCTTGCCGGCCTGCTTCAAGCGATAGGCAACCGCCCCCGTTCCGCCGAAGGCATCGAGGCAGGTGCTGAAATCCAAATCGGCGATCTGTTCCCAGATCCAATCGACCAGCTTGGCCTTGCTGCCCTGGTAGCGCGTAGAAGGAAACTCGGCGGTGAGGTTTGGAAAGAAGGCAGACTGATAAGCCATCGTCTTTTGCATACTACGAGACCTCTATCTCATTCTATCACGACCCATCTCATGCCAACCCCAGCCATCTGGCAATATCCGGCCCGAGGCCCGCCATGTTCAACATGATCGGAACCAGCAGCACGCCCAGACAGTTCATGCGCCGCGTGCCGAAGAACGACGGGATCAAGCCAATCGCCGTGGCCGGAATGGCAATTAGCAATCCGACGAAACCGGTGGTGAGCAGGAGCACTGCCACGATGACGATCAACGTGCCGATGTTGACGACGCGATAATCGAGCCGCGCCAGAACGCGCACCGAAAAGCGCGCATAGGGAATGAGCAGGAAGAAACTCACCGCGCCGGACACGGCCAGACTCGCCACGGCCACGAGGTACATCTCCGGCGTGCCGGGTGTGTAGATCGTGCTGACCATCGAGGCCAGTCCGCCGCGTGCCAGCTGCAAGCCCGGCAGAAAGAACAACAAGAAACCGCCCGCGTAGTACACCAGCTTCGACACGCCCTGCGACACGATGAACGATCGCTCGTCACGCTGCGCGGTGGCATGCCCCGCCAGAAACGCGCCGATGCCGCCCGTCACCACCGGAAAGAACGCCGCGAACAATCCGCCCAGTGATCCGGCGAAGGTCCCGCGCAGCAGCAGCGACGGCGAAATATCGATCGAGGTGCAGATGTGCTGCGGCGGCACGCGTGTGCCCATGATCAAATTCGTCAACACTAGCGGCACGGCGAACAGTCCGATGAAGGCCGGCAGCAAATTCACGAACGCCACGGAGACCGGCACGAAGTTGCGATACATCAAGATGAGGCCCAACAGACCGGACAGGAAGAACGTCAACAGGCCCGCGCCCAACTGCGACCACGCCGCGCGAAAGCGCGCCCAATTCGTCGGGCCGCGATCGCCCGCCTTGGGCCATTCAGACATCAGCATGAACAAACTAATCGCGACGAGAATCCAGCCCAGATGCGGAGCCAGAATGATGCGCAACGTGCGCGCCACTTCGGTGAGCACCGGGCTGAGGATCACCAGCACGCACACGCCGCACAACGATCCGATGCCGGTCAAGATCGCGGCTTCGTAACCGCGCCGTTCCAGCAGCCACTTCTGCCCCGGCAGCACGATGAAGGCCGAAGATTCATCGGGTGCGGCAAGATAGATCGAGGGGATGACGGACAAAACCGCGTAGCCCGTGACCATGCCCAACAGCAAGATCGAGAGTTGATCGGGCTGCAACCACGGCTGCAAGGCGCCGGCAAACAAGAACGCGAGCGTAATGACGTTGTAAATATGCAGCGCCGGAATCAGCGCCAGGAAGGAGGCAATGAACGCACCGAAGACGGCGATGAAGATGAAGGGGAGTAAGGTCATGTTGAGTTCGTCATGCGCAAGACGATATGTTACGGCTCTTCCACTTCGGCGGAAAAGCGCCAGTTAGAGCAATTTCCTGAAAGGTTTACGCTCCCCCCTGGATGGTCACACGCTCCGCGAGCAGACTGTGGCCGCGAAGCGTGTAGCCATCCGCCGTGAGCATTGGCGTAGATCAAAACGGAATTCGATCTAATCGTTCCATTCCTTCCGAAATGAAGAAACCCGGCTTCTTGGTTCACGGAATGGCGATGAGAAGATAGGAGAGCGAGTCCATGATCGATCCGTAGTGATGAAATAGGCGACGAACGACTTACGCACTACGCAACACGCATTACTTGGAGCGCGTCTTTTCCCAATCGGCCGTAGACAACTTCTCGTAAAATGAACTGAACACGATCTGCTTTCCCTCCGGCGACCAATCGGGTTCTTTCATATTGATCGTTGATCATTGAGAATTGATCATTGATCACTTAATCGTCACATCATAGCCTAGCTGCGGCACCACCTGTACCCCGCCGTAGAAGTCGGTCTTGCCCACCACACGAATGGTGGCACCCGGCGTCAACTTGTCGGCATTCGGGATGAAGCTCTGCACATTGCTGAAGAGCGTCACGCGCACGTTGCCCGTGCCGTCGTCGACAGACACATTCGTGCCCGCCGAAAACCCTTTCACTTCCGTAATCTTGCCTTCAATGGCGACGAGCAAGCCGGGCTTGCCGAGCTTGTTGATCGGCGTCACTGGAATGCCCGCCGACGATCCCGGTGTGAGAATCTGCACATCGCGCCCGGCTTTCGGCTGCAATTCCTGTACGCCCTTGAAATCAGCCACTTCCGCCGTCACTTGCACATCGGCGCCGTAATTCAACCCGGCGCGATTGGGCACGAATTTGTAGTTATCGCTGAACAACGTCAGGTTGGCTTTGCCCGTGCCATCATCCAGCACGAACTTGAACCCCGCCGAAAAACTGGCCGTCTCCACCACTTTGCCGCGCACGGTAACGGTTTGCCCCACGCTGTCTTTGGTGATCGAACTGAGGGGCACGACATTGCCAGAGACGACGGGTTCTTTCGTCGGCGTCGGTGTCTTAGTCACGGTCGGCGTCTTCGTCGGGGCGGGAGTCGACGTTGCTTCCGTGATCGTCGCCGTCGGCGCAAGGGGAACAGTCGCTTCCACTGTAGGTGTGTTGGCGGGGGTCAGCGTTACTTCAACTACCACCGCTGGTGTAGTGCTGACGACCACGTCCTCTTTTCCACGCGGCGCGATTTCCAGTTGGCCGTTATATTCGTCGATCTGGCCGGTGACGGAGAGCACCGTACCCACCGCCAGCAACTCCTGCCGTTTCTGCGGATCGATCACAGTGTCCCACACCAGCAGCACGATCGAACCGGATGGATCGCTCAAGGCGTAACGCGTGCCCTTGCTGAAATCTTCGGCTTTCTCGATCGTGCCCTGCGTGACGATCAGGGCCTTCACATCGTCGGGCGTAATCGCGCCGATGGTCTTGGACTGAACAGCAATCGTCGCGGGACGTGCCAGCACCTCGATATCCGAGACCAGTTCTGGCACGATTTCCAGATCGCCACGAAAGACATTCACTGCGCCTTGCACGGCGAGCTGTGCGCCGGGTTGCAGATCGGCCGGCGGGAGCGCGGCCCACACATCGGGCCAGATTAACACGGTGAGGCGCTGATCTTGATCGGTGAGGGTGAGCTTGGTGTTCTTATCGCCCGGCGTAACCAACGTGATTTCGCCCTGGGTGCGCACCCACTTGCCGGCATCAGCTTCAGTGATGCTGCGCAGCGGCACAAATTGCGCCAGGGCCACGCCTTCTTGCAGCGGGGTGATATCCGCACCGCGCCGCACGACAATCTGTGGCGTGTCCTCAAACTTCGTGACCGTGCCGATCGCCTTCACCGATTGACCGACGGTAATGGACGGTGTCGCACCGAAGACGGCTTCAAACTCCGTGGGCAGCGCCAGATCGATCGCGCCGGTGGCATCGCGCAGCGTGATCAATTTCAAGCCGGGATACGGTTCTTTGATCTTGCGGATCATGCCGTTTACCAATACACCCTGCAAATCATCGGCGGGCGTGATCGATCCGATCGGGCGTTCGGCGGCCTGCGCCGTCGCGCGGGTCAATTTCACCGAGTCCGCCACATCGATCGTCAGTGAAGGCGTGTCATCGCGCACGCGCAGCGTCCCTTGCAGCGCAATGGCATCGCCGGGCGCGGGAACCCGATCGGCTGTAATGAGTCCCTGCGTTTGATCGCGGAAAGCACTGACCATGATCTCGCCGCTGTCATCGCGCACCCAAAACGTGATCGATTGCGCAGCGGGATTGTAGTTGGGGCCGCGCGACACCACGCCGTTAATCTGCACATAGGCGTAATTGGAGGTCGAGGTAATGTCGCCGATCTTCACGGTGGGCACCGGCATGCGCGTGGCAAAGAACAACAGCAGCGCCACGCCGGCCACCGCGACGACAATGGCGAGGATACCGAAAGTGCGAATCTTCAAGCGGCGTTGAAGATCGGCGCCGCAATGCGGGCAAATCGCGTTAGCGCCGGCGTCACGTCCGCAGCTGGGACAAGTGGCCATGGGTGACTCCTTGTTTCAAATCAGCGAGATCGTATTTCGCCTTAGAGAGTGTTTCTTAAAGCTTTGCGACTTGTCATTCCCGCGTGTTTCGCTCACGTCGTACCCGGCACGCTGTGCCGGCGACGCGCTAGGCGTGCGTGCCGCCAGGCCCTATGGGCCTGGGTACGGCATGGCGGGAATCCAGTAGTCCTGTCGACGTTAACCGCTAATGGTCAGGCTGGATGCCCGATACGCCCTGTCCGCGCTTTGCGCGGGGGCGCGCATGGCGACAACACTCGGGCATGACAGCATCGACCATTTAAGAAACAATCTCTTACAAGTGTCGGAGTAATCCGATTATAGCACGCCCGATTGCAGTTGAATCAATTCCACGGCTGTGCTACACTCTAGCAATTGTTGAGTGTCGATTGCGGATGGATGAATGGCTCAATCGGCAATCAGAAATCAGCCATCAACAATCCCAGGTATTTATGCTTGCCAAAGTCTACACTTGCGCCGTCATCGGCTTAGACGCCCAGATCGTCGAAGTGGAAGTGGACACCGGGCGCGGCCTGCCCGCCTTCTTCCTCGTCGGCCTGCCCGATGCGGCCGTGAAAGAATCCAGCGAACGCATTCGATCGGCCATCAAGAACAGCGGGCTGCACATGCACGGCGGACGCATCACCGTCAACCTCGCGCCGGCCGATCTGCGCAAAGCCGGGCCGTCGTATGATCTGCCGATCGCGATCGGCATCCTCGCGGCCACCGATCAGATTCCCGATGTCGATCTGGATAAAGCGTTGTTCGTCGGCGAACTCGGCCTCGATGGGCAGGTGCGGCATGTGCGCGGCGTATTGCCGGTGGCCGCGTTTGCCATCGCCCATGGGTTCCGCACCATCTTCGCGCCGAGCGATGATGCCGTCGAAGCTGCTTTGATCGATGGCGTCGATGTGATCCCTGTGGCCAACTTAACCGAAGTCGTCAATCACTTGCACGGCATCGACGTGATTGCGCCACAGCCAACCACGCAGCTCGAAGCGATCGCGTCCTCATTCACCTACACCGATTTCGGCGAGATCAAAGGGCAAGAGCACGTTAAGCGCGCCATGGAAGTCGCCGCAGCGGGTGGACACAATGTGATCATGACCGGCCCGCCGGGAGCAGGCAAGACTCTCATCGCGCGGGCGCTGCCCGGCATTCTGCCGCCGCTCGCTTTGGAAGAAGCACTCGCTGTGACGCACATCTATTCGGTGGCGGGCGCGCTGCCCGCCGACACGCCGATGATCCGTGAGCGCCCGTTCCGCGCACCGCATCACACGATTTCACACGCGGGATTGGTCGGCGGCGGCAAGAATCCACGACCCGGTGAGATTTCTCTGGCCCATCGGGGCGTCTTGTTTCTCGATGAGCTACCAGAGTTCGACGAACGCTCCCTCGAAGCGATGCGCCAGCCGCTGGAAGATCACATCGTCACGATCTCACGCGCCAGCGGCACACTGACTTTCCCGGCTAACTTCCAACTGATCGCGGCGATGAATCCCTGCCCGTGCGGCTACTGGGGCGATCCGACGCATAACTGTTCATGCTCACCCTCGATGGTCACGCGCTATCAAAAGAGAATCTCCGGGCCGCTGCTCGATCGCTTCGACATTCACATGGACGTGCCGCGCGTGGACTACGAAAAACTCGCCAGCGATCGGGCGGGGGAATCGAGTGCAGCCGTTCGCACGCGGGTCCTCGCCGCACGTGAACGACAACAGGCGCGCTTCGATACATCCGGTTTGACGTGCAACGCCGATATGGGCCCGGCGCACATTCGCGAATACTGCGAGTTGGACGATACCAGCAAAGCCCTGATGCGCAGCGCGATGAACCAACTCGGCATGAGTGCGCGGGCGTTTCATCGCGTGTTGAAGTTGGCGCGGACGATTGCGGATTTAGCCGGGGTAGAGCAGATTCAAGCCGCGCATCTAGCCGAAGCGATTCAATATCGGCCGCGCCGACAGAATTAGCGTAAATTCTCCCCGAGGCTGCTAATCTCCGGGAGGGTTTGATGCTATAATCCGCTTGCGGTAAATTTCACCCAGCGAAAGGACAAGGATCATGGCCGAGAATCGTATCAGTGCCGTAATGACGCCCGCCGACAAAGATGCTCTGTTGCCAAGCTGCTGACACGTTCACCGAGAAGATGCCGTACTTGGTGAGCCTGACCAAAGAGCAGCGCGTGTCCATGCTGAAGCTCAGCGCCAAGAGCACGGATTTTGTCACACGCCTGCTGCCGATCGCGAAAGCCAATGCGCAGTATTTGCCGCCTGCTTTTGATATGACCGAGTGGGGCAAGGACGTAGAACTGTTCCAGGCTCTGCGGGAATTGTTGGATACATTGAATCCGCTGTTGGAGAAGATGGATGACACGCTGATGGTGGTAGGCAGCGAAGCGTACGCAGGCGCGTTGACGGCCTATCAATATCTGAAGGCTGCCAATAAGGGTGGCGACCTGGATGATCTACTGGACGATTTGGGCAAGCGCTTTGCGCGCAAGAGCAAGGCCGTGCCCACCCCGCAGCCAGCGGAAACTCCCAAGTAAGCCCAGTCTGACCACAAAATAGCGTTGTTCTGTCAAGTAATGACCCTCAGAGGGTCATCTTTGATCCCCAGGGGGATGAAGTCTGACCCGCCAAAGGGTGAAAGTTGACCCTACCAGGGGTCAAACCTGACTTGCAGAGGGTCAAAGTTGATCCTATCTGGGATCGAAGTTGAACCGGGGTAGCATCAAATCTGATCCTGATGAGCGTCAGCGCCGAGGCATAAAGGGCCAAATGTGATCCGGTACAGGTTCAGAGATGAAGCACGAGAGGATCATCGGTGAGGCGTGAAGGGTCAGCTGCTTGGAACTTCGGTCTCAGCCTCCTTGTTTCACGGGGTTAGAGTACCGCCCAACCCACAATCGCGCGAGCTCTACCGGCGCAACCGTCAGCTTGACGCAATGTTAGGCCCCGCCCAAACACCAGCCCCGCAAAACGAGACCCGACGCCCATGATGATGAACCGTGGTCGACCACCGCCCCGACCAGTCATGAATGTTAGACCCGTGGCCCATGCTCGCTTGACTTTGCTGGCTGGTCGGGCGCAGACGCGGCGGGCTTGCCCCGCCGATAACGGAACTTGAGGCCGTGTTTGCGCTCAACATCCTGCACGATGCGATGCACATTCTGCGCATATGTGTGTAAGTCGTCGCCGCCTTGTTCCGCCAGGTCCCGTTGGGCGCGATACTTCGCTTCGAGCAACTCATTCGTCAACATGGTCAGTCTCCGTAAATAGCTCCAGCGGTGTGACAAGCTCAGGCGTGGACAGATTGAGCCGGGCATTGATGATGCGGATATGTTGCCGCTTGTTGGCATTTGCCAGGTGGTTGCAGTTCCATGTCAACAGGAAATCGCACTTGTAGAAGGCGGCATACGCCAGATGCAGAGCATCGCCCTTGAAAACGCGCGGCATCAGATAGTTGTCCAGATAGACGCGGGCAATCGTCAAGATCTGTTCGTTGGGGAGCAGCACTTGAAGCTGGGCCACGAAGGCCAAGATCTCGGCTTGGCGTGGGTAGTCACCCTGGCTCAACTCGGCGATCGTCTCTTCGGACACGCAGACGTCGAAGTGCCGACTTTCCTCATCCCACCATTTCTTGGTGACGGCGATGTACTCGCGGATGCTTTCCCGCGTGTCAAACAGATAGCTCGGAATCGTCGCATCCAGGTAGACCGTCTTCTTCATGGTGTACATCCTGTTTCTGTGATGCCTGGTGTTTCGCCCGTTGGCCTAACGGCCTCGGCGTCAGCCGCCCGCCACCGACCGGATCGCCACTGGTCAAAACTGATGCCCAACTTCGGCAGCTGGGCGGGTCGGCTGCAATCCACCCTGGCGCGCGCGCCATTCCCTCACCGAAGAAACTGACTGGCCCCGCGTTGCGTGCCGCCGCGAATCGAGTAAGATTAGCATACGTTCGGCCAAAAGCAAGACCGTCAACACACTGGTGCGTGCGCGCAAGCGCCAAGCCCGAGCTGCAATCTGGTTCCCGTTCCCCCGTGATTTTGGCACTGGTGGCAAGGCCCGCAGCAGGCTCTTGACTCCGATTAGGACGCTACGTGGTTAGGTGGGAAGGGGTTGGCCGAGCGAACAAATCTATTCTGTCTCAAGGAGAACTCGCATGAATCGCAAAC
>PMCF01000086.1 GCA_003154115.1 Anaerolineae bacterium | reverse complement strand
GCGGGGCAAGCCTTCCGGCAGGCCGCGGCCTGTGTCATCCGCAGCGACAGCGCCTTCGGGGCCTTTTACCGTCGCAAGAAAAGCCAACTTGGACCGATGCAGGCGCTCGTCGCCACCGCCCATAAGATTGCCCGCACGGTCTATCATTTGCTCAAGTTCAAGACCCCGTATCAAGAGATCGGAGCCAACGCCTACGAGCAAAAGTACCAAGAACGGGAGTTAGCTCATTTGCGCAAGAAGGCGGCTAAATTCGGCTATACTTTGGCGGCGACCGCCCCTTAACCCACGCACCTCTCGCCGCACGATCTCTTCAGCCTGGCTCACGCTGGGTGTGTTGTGTTATCGGACGCTTGAGTTTCTGGCCTGAAATATCCGCAGAGACGCGTCTTTACGCGGCCAATCACCTGTTCCGCAAGCATTCACCTTCGTCGGACTTGTTCTGATCCGCCGGATAACTCGATCAGTTTCTCAGGACGCCGTGTTGGGCGGGCGATTGTTGCGCGAGTCATTGCCTGCCTTGCAATATATCTTGATTCTTGCGTCTGCGAATCTTCTTCAACTATGCTCGAACTGATTAATGAATAGCGACGGCGTCTATCATCTTGCCGGTACTTACATCGACACTGAACCGATGACCGAAACTTGGGTTAGCCCACTGCTCGAAGAGTAATATTTTGTCAGTTGTCCATGCGAGATTTGAAAATGGTCGCCACGGTAAGAGGCAAGTGGCCTTGAGTTCGTAAGTTTTCTGCGTGGCAGTATCTTCAACAAACAGTTTATCTTGACATCCGGCGGTTGTTCCCGATATGGGCAGACATACAATGTACGCCTTGAGATAATCGCTTTGATCCACGGCTGTATTTCTTGTCTGCTGTAAATCCACGGTTGCTTGCGTTTCAACTATTTGAAAATCCTGACAAAGGTCTTGGGCGTCGTTGTATGAGCGAGGCGCGTTTGATTGACAACCTTGCAGCCACAAGACTGCGAAGACAATCCAACTTATTTTCAGTAGGACCTTTCTCATTGTTGATCTGAAAACCCCAAAAGTGTAACATTGGAAACGATGTAAGCCCGCCCAACTATTATTATCTTGACTCCGGTTTTTAGTATATGCTAAAATGCCGCTGTGTCAAATACTCAACCACCCAAACTCGCCGATCAACTCCGCGCCGCTATCCGCTTGCGCGGCTACTCGTACCGCACAGAACAAGCCTACGTCCAGTGGTACGTCCGCTTCGTCCGTTTTCACAAACTGCGCCACCCTCGCGAAATGGGCCAACCCGAAGTGGAAGCCTTTTTGACTCACCTGGTCACCGACTTGGAAGTATCTGCCAGCACCCAGAATCAGGCGTTAGCCGCACTGCTGTTCCTCTATGCCGAGGTGCTCAAAAAGCCCCTCGGCGACGTCGCCGCCCTCCACGCCAAAAAAACACACTACGTCCAGCCCTACCTGTCCGCCGCTGAAGTTCACTGCATCCTCGACCAGCTCGGCGGCGTCGCCTATCTGGCCGCCGGCCTCATGTATGGTGGCGGCCTGCGCCTCATGGAATGTGTCCGGCTGCGCGTCAAAGACGTTGACCTCGCTAACCTCACCCTCACCATCCATGATACCAAATCCAACCGTGACCGGGTAACCTTCCTGCCTGCCGACGAAACCTTTCTGACCCGGCTTCGCGCTCACCTTGCTGCGCTGCGCCGCCGCTATGAAGCCCACCCCGATCTCCCGGTCTCCCTGCCCCCGGCCCTCGCGCGGAAGTACCGCTCTGCGGCCACTTCGTGGGAATGGTTCTACCTCTTCCCAGCCCGCACGCCGTCCGTTGATCCGCTTACCCGCCAGATTGCCTTACATCACATGGATGAATCGAACTTTCAGCGGGCGATTGCCGCGGCCGTCAAGCGCGCGGGCATCCACAAACGGGTGACCGCGCACACCCTCCGGGCCGCGTTTGCTCATCGCCTGGCTGAATCTGGCGCATCCACCACCGATATTCAATCCCTCATGGGCCACGCCGATCCTAAGACCACAGCCCACTATCTTGAAGGAATGCCGCCCGCCCATACCCGCTTGCGCGGGCCGTTGGCTGGCAAGTAAACTATCACGTCCAGTACCTTGTAAACCATCTCAAATACAGAGTACGCGAGGTCGCTCACTAAGTATTTATCCTCGCTTACTCAGTTTTAGAGGAAGCTCATCTTGTAAATAACCTCAATTACAGAGCGTGCGACCTCGCGCACTCGATATTAGACCTCGCACGGTGTATTTTTTAGGACGATCATCTTGTAAATTACATCAAATACAGAGTATGCGACCTCGCATGCTCAATGCGCGAGGTCAATTACTGAGTATTTGTCATCGCACGGTGTGTTCTCAATGATGCTCATCTTGTAAACCGCCTCAAATACAGAGTACGTGAACTTGCGCGCAGAGTACGCCAGGTCGCTCATTTTGCGTTGGACCTCGATCTGGGTAAAAAGTTCTATTGATTCCCGCCAAGACATATCGTATCTTATTCAATGTCGCCGGACTTCTCATTCCCTAATCCTACCCGGCGCGGAGGAATTGCTATGGCATTCAAGCGACGTATGTCACCGACGTTGGTCAAGGCCACCACCCGGGCCAACAAGCTGGCCGAAATTAAACCCAATCTGGTCCTGAGCAGCAGCATGACGCTGGTGAATTTCCAGCAAAAGGTGCAGGCCGCACAGGCCGCGCTCGATCATTACAATGGCCTGCTGACGCAGGCCGACCTGGAGAGCGATCAATTCGACGACCTGGAAAAAGAACTCAAAGATCTCAGCGAGCGCATGTTGACCGGGGTGGCGACGGAGTTTGGCAAGGACAGCCCGGAATATGAAGCCGCGGGCGGCGTGCGCAAGAGCGAGCGCAAGAAGCCCGCCCGCAAGCCCAAGACGAGCTAACGAATGTCATGCTCCGCGAAGCGCGCCGGGCGGTGCTCAGCGTCACGCGCTTTGACGGCCAACTCACGCGCGACCTGCAAGCCTGGGGCTATAACCTCGTCGCCAGGACGGCCGCCAAAGAAACCCCCGCGCCGCCCGCCCAGGCTCCTGCCGCGTAAACAAAGAACCTGTCAGGCCACGCTCCTGCTGGATGGGTACACGCTACGCGAGCGCTTGGGAGCGGTGGATGTACCCACGCAGAGCGGCCGGGAGCATCTGACAATAACCCCGCTCAAGTCGGATGAGCTACAAAAAAACCTGTCAGGCGCGCCAATCGATCACAGGTTGATCGAGAAGTGCTGGCGCACCTGACAGGTCTTTTGAAGCGTCATTCTTCGTTACTACTCAGCCGTCATTCCCGCCGCGCATGCGTGCCGCCAGGCTCCGGTGGAGCCTGGGTACGGCAAGGCGGGAATCCAGCCGCCGACAGTGGATTCCCGCCTTCGCGGGAATGACCTTTCTTCTGCTACTGCGCAAACTCCCGCACCGCTTCCGCCACCCGCCTCACCTCTGCCTCACTCAACTCTGGATACATCGGCAGCGACACGATCTCGCGCGCGGCTCGTTCCGTTTCCGGCAGTGAATTCACTTCGCCCAGCCGTCCGCGATAAGCCGGTTGCAGATGGATGGGCACGGGATAATGAATCGCCGTGCCGATGCCGCGCTCGCGCAGAAACGACATCAACGCCTCGCGCTGTGGATGGCCCCCTAAGCGGGCGACGTACAGATGATAAACATGGCGGGTGTTCTCCAACTCGATCGGTGTGGTGACCACCCCGCCGAGCAGTTCGTCATAGATCGCCGCCAGGTGGTGGCGCTTCGCATTGTCTTCATCCAGATAACGCAGCTTCACCCGCAAGATGGCCGCTTGCAGTTCGTCCAGCCGCGTATTCCAGCCGGCCACCTCGCTCACGTAGCGCTCGCGCCAGCCATACTGCCGTAATAAATTCAGATTCTCGGCAATTTCTGGATCATTCGTGGCGACGAGCCCGCCATCCCCGATCGCGCCCAGATTCTTCGTGGGATAGAAACTGAAGCAGGCCGCGTCGCCGAAGCTGCCCATCGCCCGATCGGCGTAGCGCGCCCCGTGGGCCTGCGCGCAATCCTCGATCAACTTGAGGCGGTACCTTCGGGCGAGATCGACGATCGGTTGGAGGTGAGCCGCGCCGCCATACAGATGCACCGGGATGATGGCCTTAGTGCGCGGCGTGATGGCCCGTTCGATCAACTGCGGATCGATCGTGTACGTCACCGGATCGATATCGACCAGCACCGG
>PMCF01000053.1 GCA_003154115.1 Anaerolineae bacterium | reverse complement strand
GTTCTCTCCGACAGGCTGCTAGAAGGCTATCAGCATGACGTGGCCCTGTATGCGGACCTGAGCAAATTCCGCGGCGCAGTGGGGCAGCTGTTGGAGAAGGTAGACGATACGCTGATGCAGGTGGGCAGCGAGGCGTATGCGGGTTCCCTGCTGGTCTACCAGATGGCCCAGACGATGGGCGTGGGCGTGGGCGAGGGGCTCGACGAGTCTCTGGATGACATGGGCAAGCGCTTTGCCCGCAAGCTGAAGGCAACGACGCCACCCCATAACGCGACTTTCACACAACTTATGGTGTAAACACGGCACTTGACCCTCGGCAAGGTGGACGTTGACCTTCTGAGGGTCAAGTTTGATCTTCCCAGGTAGATAATTGATCATCATGATGATCAAAAACGCGCCTCCTGAAGGTGATAATTGATCATCGGGATGATCAAAAATGAGCCTCAGTAAGATCGACGTTGACCTTCCGAGGCTCGACCGTGAGGTTGTAGCGATGAAGGCGAACCGGTGTAGTTTTTGAGAATGAGGCTGTCGCAGTTGCCTTGCGCCTCGTTCGCGCCCTAATTTAAAAGGCACTTGCGCTTTATCCTAAAACAGGATATTATAGTTTTCATGACAACACAAGTTAGGCAGCTTGAACTGATCGAAAAGCCCAAGGATACCAAGAAGAGATCACAAGGCGGTATCTCGACAACGGATGTCATCATGTCCGCCTATATAGAGGGTAACGCCGATGTCTTTCCGAAAATTCTGGCCTTGCACGTGCCAGAAGGGGCACGCATTGCCGATGTGACCTATGGCAGCGGCGTCTTTTGGCGCAACGTGGATTTATCCAAATACGAACTGGTTCCCAGCGACATTGCGACGGGAATCGATTGTAGAGCGTTGCCTTATGATGCAGGAAGTTTTGACGCGTTGGTGTTGGACCCGCCTTATATGGAGGGTCTATTACGCAACAACAAAGACCACAAGGCAGGCAGCGGCTCATTCGCGGCCTTTCGAGAGTATTATTCCAACGGGGACGAAACACATGACGGCCCGAAATGGCACGCGGCCGTAAGCGACTTGTATTACAAAGCCGGGATAGAGGCGTATCGAGTTCTAAAAGATAACGGAGTGGCGATTGTAAAATGCCAGGATGAAGTATCGGCCAACAAGCAATGGTTGACGCACGTCGAGATTATCGCCTACTATGAAAAACTGGGGTTCTATACCAAAGACTTGTTTGTCGTCATTCGCTCGAACAAGGCCGGCATATCGAGACTAAAAAAGCAGAACCACGCCCGCAAGAACCACAGTTACTTTCTAGTCTTTATCAAGGTTCCAAAGCGTCAAAGGCTCGCGCAGCAAGCGCGCTGATTTTGAGGCAGGTTTTCCTGCAATGAGTTTGTCCAGCAAGGCAAAAGGGTCGTCAGAAAAGGGCGGTTTAATCGGCCAATCGACCTTAACCCCCGATGGCAACAAATGTTTCCGCTGATAGTCGGTGTATTTTGGATAGACGTTTGCTGGAAGCTCTGATTCGAGAGCAAACGCAAATCGCCATTCTTGCTCACCGTACATGAAGCAGCATACAGCCAGTAGATCAAATTCCCCTCTGAGCAAACAAGTCGTTTGCAGCGTACTGCCATTGGGAAAGGTCACTTCTCTTCTATCGCTGGCATCGACCTGGGCCTAGCCCTTCCATTTATCGCCGCCCAAATTCCTCACTGAATTCGCTTGCAGGCTTTTGACTTCGATAATAAAGGTCTGCCCCCGGTAAACGATTCGGCGATCGCCCTTTCTGGTACGATCGTGATCATCATCTTTATGCGCTTCAGTAATCGCAGGATGATGCAGATAGGCGTTATGAAATTTTATCTCGCCAATGTAACCAATCATCGTTCCGCGCAGACTTGGGTTCTGATCGACCAAATCTGTCAACTCAGCCTCAGTGAGGCTCCATCTTTTCAGAATAGAGACCGGCTTTTTAGTCATGCTCTGATTCCAGTTTTCGAATGATAGTTGCTGGTTTAATGCTTAGAATCTGGCAGACCTCGATAAATTCGATAACATCCAAGCGTCGTTCGCCGCTCTCGTATTTAGATACAAAGGATTGGGCCTTGCCGAGGCGCTCCGCTACCTCACTTTGCGTCAAACCATTCTCTCGTCTGGCAGCAATAAGCGCTTCGCGCAATAAGGCGTATCGATCTGGTGTTGGCATAAGAGTATTCTCTATCCCAATTCAGAATATCCCAAATCAGGATATTACGGACCGGGGTACGTTTTACGCGTTATACTGAGACATTCTTACCATAGGAGACTCCCATGAATATTCTCGTCACCAACGACGACGGCTACAGCGCGCCCGGACTATTGATCTTAAAACAGGCGCTCGAAAAAGTCGGCACGGTCGCTGTCGTTGCGCCCGATCAAAACTGGAGCGCAGGCGGGCACGTGAAAACGCTGCACAAGCCGTTGCGCTTGAGCAAAGTGCAACTCGCCGATGGCCGCGAAGCCTATGCCAGCAGCGGCGCGCCGAGCGATTGCGTCGCGTTGGCTTTGCTTGGAGCCATCGACTTCAAGCCCGATCTGATCGTCTCCGGCATCAATCCCTTTCCAAACCTCGCGCACGACATCACTTATTCCGGCACCGTCACCGCGGCGATGGAAGGCGCGTTGAGCGGCATCCCTTCGATCGCGGTGTCGGTGGAAGATTCATCGGCTTACGAGCAAGCCGCCAAATTCGTGGCCTACCTCGCGCCGATCGTGTACGAGCACGGCCTACCGCGCGATGTTTTACTCAATGTCAATGTGCCGCAGGGTGCGATCAACGGCGCGCAGATCACGCGCACCGGGCGACGCATCTACAAAGACGAACTCGTCGCGCGCCTCGATCCACGCGGGCGGCCCTACTATTGGATCGGCGGGGAATTCCCGACCGGTATTCCCGACGACGCCGCAGGCGCGGGCACCGACGTGGGTGCGCTGCATCATGGTTACATCTCCATCACGCCCATCCAGATGGATATGACGGCCTATCACTTCGTGGAGACGTTGAAGACGTGGCAATTACGTGGTTGACGGCGTGTGAGTGCTCAAGTATATTTGCAGATGAAGGCGGAATTCGGAACTCGGAATGCGGAATGAGAAGCTCCGCAGCCCGAATTCATCGTTCCGCATTCCCAATTCCACATTCGCCAAGGGGGTTGCCATGTTGATTCCGAGTATGCTGCTGAAGAAGTTGTACACGCTGGGCAGTCTGAAGAACACCGATCGGGGCGTGCAGTTCGCGGTGAAGAATCGGCTGAGCGATACCGAACTCATCGCCTTGAAGAGCATCGCCATCGATGGCAGGCCGGTCGCGTTGAACGAGGTCACGCTCGAGCTTTCCAGCGGGCAAGTGCTGCGCCCCGATCAGATCACGGCGGCGACTCCGTTGGCCTTTCCTTTACGCACGATCGTGACGATGCACACCACCGTGCCCGCGCTGCCCATGGGCATGCACGAGATCGAGATCGTCTTTGAAGCGAAACCGTTCGGCAAGCTGCAATTCAAAGTCGAAGACGCCCTGTCGGAAGAAGCTGCGCCGGGCATCCGCATTCCGCGTGATCCCAATGACGATTACGGCGAAGCGATCATCAAGCAGCGGCAAGCGTTGGTCGAGCAAGTCACCGGCACGAAGTCACAGCATGTCTGGCGCTATTCGTTCGATCCGCATGCGACCAAAGGGAACATCGAAAACTTCACGGGGGTGGCGCAAGTCCCGATCGGCTTTGCCGGCCCACTGCGCATCAACGGCGAACACGCGCAAGGCGACTTCATCGTGCCGATGGCCACCACCGAAGGCACCCTCGTCGCGTCGTACAGCCGCGGCATGAAGTTGATGAACTTGTCGGGGGGTGTGAAGGTCACGGTCGTTGCCGATGCCATGCAGCGCGCACCGGTCTTCGTCTTTCAAGACGCGCGCGCCGGACGTGACTTCGTCAAGTGGGTGCAGGACAATTTCGCCACCATCAAAGAAGAAGCCGAAGCCACCTCGAGCGTGGCGAAGCTGGACAACATCGATCCGTATCTCTCCAATAAGTTTGTGTATCTGCGCTTCAACTACACTACCGGCGATGCCGCCGGGCAGAACATGGTGGGGCGCGCCACCTTCGCCGCCAGCAGTTGGATCCTGGATAACTATCTAAGCGCAAGCGGCGGCATCGAGCGCTTCTACCTCGAATCGAATTTCGCCACCGACAAGAAAGCCTCGCAGATCAACATCATGCGCACGCGCGGCAAGCGGGTCACCGCCGAAGCGACCATTCCGCGCGACGTGCTCATTCAACACATGCGCGTGGAGCCGGAAAGCCTGGCCTACCATTATGGAGTCGCCAATATCGGCGGCTTCCTATCGGGCGTCAACAACAACGGTCTGCATTCGGCCAACGGCATCACGGCGATGTTCATCGCCACCGGGCAGGACGTGGCCAACGTCTCGGAATCATCGGCCGGCATCATGTACGTGGAGCTCACGCCGGAACGCGATCTGTATATGTCGTTCACAATCCCATCGCTGATCGTCGCGACGTATGGCGGTGGCACCGGTCTGCCCACTCAGCGCGAGTGTCTGGAAATGCTGGGCTGTGTGGGGAAGGGTAAAGTCAATCGGCTGGCCGAGATTGTGGCAGCGGTGGTGCTGGCGGGTGAAATCTCGCTGGCCGCGGCCATCTCCTCATCCGACTGGGTATCCAGCCACGAAAAATACGGGCGCAATCGCTAGTACCCTAGTCGGCTTGTCGCGTCCCAAAAACTGTGGTATTCTCGCACCGCTGGACACGAAGGACCCCGCGCGTGGTAAAGCGGGGTTTTACTTTGAATGGAGAGATCAATTTATGAATCTGGAACAGACAGTCATTACTTTTGGATATATCGGGCTTTTTGCCATCATCTTTGCCGAGTCGGGTCTCTTCTTCGGCTTCTTTTTACCGGGCGACAGTTTGCTACTGACCGCGGGCTTGCTGGCCTGGAAGATCGAGCCCAAAACTGGGCTGCCTTATCTGAACTTGTTCATCCTGTTGCTTATCCTGCCCGTAGCAGCTGTTCTTGGCGATAACGTGGGCTACTGGTTCGGCAAGAAAACCGGTCCGCGCATTTTCAATCGCGAGAATTCACGCCTCTTCAAGCGCAAGAACCTGCTGGCGGCCAAAGCTTTCTACGACAAACACGGCGGCAAAACGTTGATTTTAGCGCGCTTCATGCCCTTCATTCGCACGTTCGTGCCGATCGTGGCGGGCGCGGTAGAGATGGAGTATCGCCGCTTCTTTACCTGGAATGTGTTCGGTGGCGTGTTGTGGGCTTTGGGTGTGACGCTGGTCGGTTACGGCATCGGAACGATCTTCGGCGCAACAGTCAATCCAGACACGTTGGATAAGTATTTCTTGCTGTTGATCATCGCTGTCATCTTCATCTCGGCGTTGCCGGCGATGATTCACATCTGGCGCGACAACAAGGATGAGATACTGCAGAAGTTGCATCTGCGCCGCGCACCAGAAGCGTCGCAAGCCGCAAAAGCCGAAGTGATTGAGAAGTAAAATCTGCTGGGCTGATCTTGAAATGAAAAACCTCGGTGGTCTGTGAAGACCACCGAGGTTTTTAGATCACCTTGCGCCGCTGTCGTTCCAGCAGGAATTCCAGATAGGCCAGCGCCGAATCCTTCTCAACGGGATCGAGCGCTTGATACAACGTCACCAGCCGCGCCAGATCCGAATTCGGCTCGAATTCCCAATCGGATGTGATGCCGCTCGTCTCGCGCAGCAGATCGAGCGAAGTCGTGCCGAACAATCGCGCCAGCGCGTCCAGTTCATCAATCGACGGGCTGGTCTTGCCGGTTTCGAGACTGGAGATATAACTGGAGCTGCGAGCCAGCCCGGCCCGCTCGACCACCTCCTGCTGCGTCCAACCATGCCGTTCGCGTTGACGTTTGAGTAATGTCCCTAATGTGGGCATTCGCTATCCTCCTACCCGATCGCTTCAGCGGCCTCTTCAGTGCCAGCCTGCACGCGTCGCAACGTATCCTTCGACACCAGCTTGTCGATGTACAACACGCCGTCAAGATGATCGATCTCGTGCTGGAAAATACGCGCCAACCAGCCGTCGGCCTCAATCTTGATCTTCTCACCATTGCGGTTCAGGCCGCGCACCACGATCGCTTCGTGGCGCAGCACGTCGCCCACCCAGCCGGGCACGCTGAGACACCCTTCGGTGCCCTGCACCGTTTCTTCAGAAACCGCCACAATCTCCGGATTGATCACAACGTAGAGTTTCTTCTTCTTGGGAGGCGCGTCTTCCTCCTCCTCAGCATACTCCACCACGATGAGGCGTTCGCTCACGCCGACCTGCGGCGCAGCGAGGCCTACGCCGGGCGCGACACGCATCGTCTCGATCATATCCTCGATCAACTTACGATGCTCGGCGGTTAGCTTGATGATCTTCTTGGCCTTACGGCGCAAAACTGGATGATCGATGACCACAATCTCACGGACTGCCATTACTACTATCTCCTCCTATCTTCTGCGCCGAGGCCGGGGCTGAAGTGTCCTTCACCCGATCGCGCTGGCGAATTTCGTCGTACGCCGCGAACCAATCACTCAATTCGGTGCGGCGCGACTGCGCTTCTTTCTCAGCCTTCTTCGCGTTAAGGGCACCCAACCGGCTACTGATCTCGGCCTGCGCCAACGCCGGCTTAGAGATGTCCTTAAATACGATTTGACCGCCGGGAATCTTAATGATGAGCGTACCATAATGGAACATTTTTTGCCACGGACCGACTTGCTTAAGCTCAGTCGATTGAAAATCAGTCAGCGGTGACTCACGCCGTCTCTCGTTGAGCGAAAACGGAGTGCGCTCAATTTCGAGCACCCGGTTGGCTGTGAGTGCATATTCATCGTTGCGCCAATCCTCAAACATCCACCACCACCACGCCCCCAAGCCGCCCAACAGAATCGGCCAGATCCACCATGCGCCGTCTTCTAGAATGCGGCCCAGCGGCGACGCGCCAAAATACCAGTTGAAAAACGCCAAAATCGCGCCAACCATCCCGAGGGTAGGCCAAATTGCGGTGCGCCATAACACCGTCCAGTGCCTGTGCCAGATGATCATATCGCCTCGCCGCTCGATCTGTTTTGGGAAAAAATACTTGATCAGCCCCATCGACAGATTGGGCGGCGGCGGCTCCATTACCGGTGCAGGCGGGGCCGCGGCGATCGGCAGTTGCTTGGCAATGATCCGCTTTTCCAGATCGTCGCGAATGGTCCTGCGCCCGGCCGCCCGTTCACGTGCGCGCAGCTTCGCAACTTCGTCCTGAATCTCGTTTTTGATCTGCATCGGATTGGGCACGTCTCGCATGCCAATCGTGCCGGTAAAAGTCTCTACCTCTAGATCGCCGAAGTCAAATAGCGTCGCGGCCATGCCATGCCGCACGTACTGCAACTGCGTCACCGCCGGCAGCGGCGTTTCAGTGCGGCGCTTACGAATGAGAATGATCTCGACGACGTGAACAATTCGTCTGTTCGTCACCACCCAATAATCATTACGCCAGTCGAGCAGGACATACCCGAGGATGACCGCCAGCGTCACCGCCCCGAGGATGACCGCCAGATTGAAGAAAGCGGGCAATGACTGTTGAACGATTAACACGAGCGCAATCACCCCGAGCAACCCTACCAACGGAAAGAACATGCGCCGGATCAGGCCCCACCAGTGCTCACGCGTAAACAACACGACGACTTCATCCTTCGCCTGCCAGCCGAAGTGGGGGGCGCTCAACCGCTTCGCCACCGGTTCGCTGAGGTTCAACTGTCCCCACAGGCGGGGCTGTTGTTCGCGCAACAGGATAAACGTGTCGCGCTTGAACACGATCGTAACGACGTCCGTCAGAGCTAAGGCGGTGACGTCGTGCGGCTCGGCCAACAATAGGGCTGACTCGCCTAACAGCTTGCCCGGGCCGACAGTGCCGACCTCATTGGGGGCGCCTGTGGAATCGACATGAATCAACCGCACCTTGCCAGAATACACAATGTATAAAGTCTTATCATCATCACTCTGACGATAAATGTCGCGCCCTACGCCAATCGTTTCGCGCCGGGCTAACTGGGCGACCACGCGTAGTTCTTCCTCAGGCAGCTGTTCAAACAGCGGCACAGTATGCAGGAACTGAATCAGTGCATCGATCTGACTGGGGGTTAGACTACTCATACGCTTTACCTGTCGCCGCAAATTGTATCATAAGAGGTTGCCGTGGGGCGAATCGCATCTGTGGCGGTATTTCTTTCTCAACATCAACATTCCTTAATATGGATGAAGTTTATATAGATCAGTTGTAGTAGTAGGGACTGTGGATTTGTGGATGAATCTCTTGTCAGCCGTGCATGTGGGGTTAGACTCTCGTTCCCTCAGAATAGGTGGGGGTTCAAAAGGGATTTTTATCCCGCTTGAATGTTGACTCGGTGTGAAGTTGCTGGGCCAATTTGGCACCTTTATGGGGGCTACCAACTGACATTCCACAACTAGCCAGATATGGTAAATCTCATGCGAAACAGCCGTATATATGGGATGCAAATTATTGTGTTATGTAATAATTAAGGAGGTTATCCACAAAACGGGCCGCTTTTCCACAGTTATGCGGCAGTTATCCACATTGTCGGACTACCAAATATTGGCGATTGCTTTGAAGCGAACCCCATATCTAGCCAGTACGACCAGCACAGCTGGCGAGGTTATCCACAAAAGAGGGCGGTTATCCACAGATATTAGCCACTTTTCCACAAGTTACGTCATGCAAATTCTTAGGGTGGATCAAGGTAGGCCCTATATGTGCTAACTAAGAAAAGAGAAGAGGAGCAGCCACTTGCCTGCCCCTCTTCTCTCGCGTCTTGAGCCAACACTTGCTCACTATTATGTGCGTTGAGTTGACCCACTCCGATTGTACAACCGCTCCCGAATGGCGAGTACCTCGCGGCGGATGCTGTCGTCGTTGTCGATCGATTGGGTAACTTTATCTACCCCATAAATCACCGTGGTGTGATCGCGCCCGCCGATGGCATCGCCAATCTGTGGCAGCGTTAGCTGCAATTCCTCGCGCGCCAGATACATGACGACTTGTCGCGGATGGACCAGTTCTTTGTTACGACCGCGGCCCAGCAGATCATCACGTGATATGCCGTAGTAATCGCCCACGGTGGTCATCAGTTCATCCAGGGTCACGGTGGTGGGACGCGCCATCAGATCGGCCAGTGCGTTGGACGCCATCTCGGGCGTTAAGGGGCTGCCGGTCAAGCGGGCGTAAGCGAGCACCCGGTTGAGCGCGCCTTCCAATTCGCGGATGTTGCTCTGGACCTGGCGCGCAATCAGATCGATCACATTGTCTGGCACCGCCACGCCATGGTTTTCGGCTTTGTCGCGTAAGATGGCCGTGCGGGTCTCCAGATCGGGCGCTTGAATATCGGCAATGAGGCCCCATTCGAACCGGCTGCGCAGCCGATCTTCCAAGGTGATCAACGCTTTAGGCGGACGATCGCTGGTCATCACGATCTGCTTGCCGTTGCCNNTCTTTGCCGGCGATGAATTGAATGTCGTCGACGAGCAGTACGTCAATCGTGCGATACTTGTCTCGAAAGGCCGAGGTGTTTTGCGCGCGGATGGAGTTGATCAGCTCGTTGGTGAATTCTTCCGAAGAGACATACAGCACTTGCAAGCCATTCGTTACGGACACGTGCCCGATGGCGTGCAGCAGGTGCGTCTTGCCCAAACCAACACCGCCATACAGGAACAAGGGATTGTATTGAGCGGCGGGTCTTTCGGCCACGGCTTGACACGCGGCATGCGCCAGGCGATTGCTGAGGCCGACGACAAACGTATCAAACACATAGCGCGGATTCAAGCCCGTAAAGGCTCGCCCGCCCGCTGCCGAACCATTGCCATTGGTATAACTGGGGGGATTTTCGATTCCGTTCAAGAGCGCCACCGGTTCTTTCTGGTCTTCTTTGTTCCACACTACAAATTTTACCTCAATACTGCGACCAGTGATACCCGTGAGGACGCGCTTCACGGTGGACATGAGACGATTCTGTAACCATTCCTGTGCATAAGCATTGGGCACGGAAATCGCAAACCGGCCGTCTTCGTAAGAGAGCAAGGCGGTGGGCTTGACCCACGTATCGAAGGTGGCCCGTGTCATTTCCAGCTGCAACTCACCGAGCGCCGCCTGCCAGATCTCGTCGGCCTTCATAAATGCGTTCTCCCTTCCATCCAAAGATGGGGATTGTTTCCTGTTGAAAAGAATCGAAGCGCTGGTCGGCAGGCTCGATCGTGGTGTGCCGTAGTTCATAGTGAGTGATGACAAGTGCTGGCACTTGAGGGGCGTGACCAGCACTTCGTGAGGATCGTAACCGCGATCGGGTGTATTTAGAAAACAAACGTTGGGATCGAATGATGAATTCTCCCAACGTGGACAACATTGTAGCAAAGACCACCGGCATTAGCAATAGGTTCACCTTAAAGAATTGAATGTTTTAAGGTTCATGGCCTCGATCGCTCAACGGGCGAACGTGGGGTGATCGTCTTTCGAGTTTCCACATCTCATGATATGATTCTCCACGTGGATCGGCGGTTATCCACGATTGTCCACAGCTTGTCCACACAATAATCCACATCAAGTGAGGAAAGAGATTGCGCAACTTACTGATCACCGGTGGAGCGGGGTTCATCGGTTCCAATTACGTCCGGTATGTTCTGCAGAACCACCCCGATCTCAACGTCGTCGTCTTTGATAAACTGACTTATGCGGGCAACCTCGACAATCTGCGCGACCTGGAAGAAAAATTCCGATTGCGTTACAAATTTGTAAAGGGTGATATCTGCGATGCTGAAGTAGTCAATGCTACGCTGCGCGAGCAGCACGTCGATACCATCGTGAACTTCGCGGCGGAGTCGCACGTCGATCGATCGTTGCTGACCCCTGATGCGTTCATCAAGACCGATGTGAATGGCACGCAGGTGTTATTGGAAGCCGCGAAGAATCTGCAACTCGAGCGCTATCATCAAGTCTCGACCGATGAAGTGTATGGCGATGTGCCGATCGGATCATCGAAAGAAATCGATCCACTCGCGCCGCGCAGCCCGTATTCGGCCAGCAAAGCCAGCGGCGATCTGCTGGTGCAAGCCTATCACGTTTCCTTCGGCGTGCCGACGACGATCACGCGCGGTTCGAATACCTACGGCCCATATCAATATCCTGAGAAGCTGCTGCCGCTGTTCATCACCAATGCCATCGACGATCAATGGCTGCCCGTCTACGGCGATGGGCTGCAAGTGCGCGATTGGCTGTTTGTGATGGATCATTGCAGCGGCATCGATCTTGCGCTGCAGCGCGGCCAGATTGGCGAGATCTACAACGTGGGCGGCGAGAACGAACAGCACAACATCGACGTGATCCGCCTGCTATTGAGCATGATGAACAAGCCGGAATCGTTGTTGCGCCGCGTGACCGATCGCGCCGGGCACGATCGCCGCTATTCGCTCGACGTTGCGAAGCTGCATGCGCTCGGGTGGGAACAAAGCGCGACCTTCGAGCAGGAACTCGCCGCGACCATCAAATGGTACAAAGACAATGAATGGTGGTGGCGCAAGATCAAGAGCGGTGAGTATATGGAGTATTACAAAGCGCAGTATGAGAAGAGGTTAGCCGAGAGCGAAGCGGTCGCGTAAAGTATAACGAGTAATGAGTAAAGAGTAAGGCCCTGTCGAGGTGGTGGACTTCGGCGGGGCTTTTTGTTGGCCGGCAGAGAGACCTGGCAGGTTTTCATTGATGGTCAGCACTGGCTCACGGCGAGCAAGGTACTCTGAGCAGCTCAGCTATCTAATCTGGTGAAAACCTGCCAGGTCTTTGCGTAGTTTGCATTTGCCTCTCGTTCCCATTCTGGCTACAATCACTTCAACTCTGTCTCACGCGCGAGGTGCTCTATGCCACAGCGTTCCTCTCAATCCAGGCCGAAGAACAAAGCAACAACAAAGTCAGCCGTCAAAAAGACGATCAGCCAATCGCGTTCAGGCGGCGCGAACCTGAAGGCCGAGAAGCTCAACGTGAAGGGTGATGTCGTCGGACGTGACAAGATCATGAGGGCCGGGCGTGATCTCATCGTGAACGTTGGCGCTGGTCAAAGCGCTTCAAAGAAACCCGCCAAGCCGCTGAAGAAATTGTGGCATACCTATTGCGACGCGCTCATTCAACAGCACCGCTACCTTAACTTGCGGGGCGTCGGCGCGGATCCCAATTTGCGCGTGGAGTTGGAAGCCGTGTATGTGTCGCTGCGTACCAACGAGCAGCGCGCTAGAGATGAAGCGCATAAGACGGCCGCCTTGATTCGCGAAGAGCGCGAATCTCTCACGGTCATGGAGGTGGCCGCGCAGAAAAATCAGCTGGTGATCGTTGGCGATCCGGGTTCGGGCAAGAGCACTTTCTTGAGTCATCTGGCGGTGCGCTTCGCCGAAGCGTGGGATAAAGGCCAGGAATCCATTCTGACCAAAGCCCTCGACTGGCCGCATGGTCCGCTTGTGCCCGTCTATGTTCCTTTGCGATCGTTCAATGCTACGCTGCAAGATCGCTCCCGCGATGAAGCAGCGGAATATCCGGCGGCGCTGTTGTGCGAATACATCATGCGCCAACTCGACAACCTTAAAGTGACTGATCTCAAGCCGGTGGTCGAGACTGCGCTGGACAACAATCAATGTCTGTTACTGCTGGACGGCTTGGACGAAGTGCCGACGGATGCCCAGCGTAAAGGGGTGCGTGAGGCTGTCGAGAATTTTGTGTCGCGCTATCCCAACCGGACGATCGTCACCTGCCGCACGTATGCCTATCACGACGCCAGCGTGCTCGGCGGCGAGTTCTACAAGGTCGATCTGCAGCCGTTCGATCGCAAGCAGCAATCCCAATTTGTGCAGGCCTGATATCGCACCCTGGCCGATCAATTAGGCGGCGATGCGCCGGAGAAACGCGCCGACGATCTACGCAACAAGATCAACGCCAGCGCCCGTCTGCCCGAACTGGCCAGCAATCCACTGCTGCTGACGGTGATGGCCTACGTGCATTACAAGCAGGTCGGTTTGCCGGAGTGGCGCGTGCAGTTGTATGAACAGTGTGTGCGCGTGATGCTGGACAACTGGGAGACGGCGCGGCGTGGGCAGGTGGGCGGTGGACTATCCGAGCGATTGAGCTTGCCGTTGCTGCGTGATGAGACCACGAAGTTGTCGTTGATCTGCCCCCTTGCGTGGCAACTGCACATCGCCGGGTTGCCCGATCTCTCCCGCGCCGAGGTGGAGCCGCTGATCCTGCCGACATTCAAGAGTCTGATCGCCGATGAAGTGAAGGCCCGCGAGAAGTCCTTTGAGTTCCTGAACTTCCTGGTGGGACGCAGCGGCCTGTTGCAAGAGAAAGACGTGGGCCGTTACAATTTTCCGCATCGTACCTTTCAAGAGTATCTCACCGCGTTGTGGTTGGTCAGTCGCGGCGATTGGCTGACTGAGTGTCTCAAGCATCGCGCCGACACGACCTGGCGCGAAGTGATCTTGCTCACGGTGGCGCGTCTGGCTGTGACGCAGCAGGGCCGGGCTGCGCTGGATTTCCTGTGCCAACTGATCGAAGACGCCGTCGGCGAAGATCGCCATCGACATTTAGCTTTGGCGGGTGAGTGTCTGCGCGATATGCAAAAGGCCGTAGTCTTTGGCTTGCCGGGCGGCGCAGAAATCTGGGACACGGTGCGCCATGGCCTGGCCGAGTTGTGCGACATCAACACGATCACCAACATGACCATGCCCGAACGCGCCGAAGCCGGCCGCGTGTTGAGTTGGCTGGGCGATCCGCGCCCCGCTGTTTCCTGCGAAGTTCCCTTCACGATCGAGATTCCAGCAGGCGAGTTCATCATGGGTGATAAAACGGTCGGCCTGCAGCACACGCGCACTTTGCCCATGTATCGCATCGGCAAATATCCTGTGACCAATGCGCAGTATCGCCGCTTTGTCGAGGCCGGTGGCTATACCGAGAAGTGGTGCGCGTGTTGGACGGAGGAAGGCTGGGCGTGGCGACGTGCAAATGACATCGACCAGCCTGGCTATTGGAATGATCCCCAATGGAATCTGGATAATCATCCCGTGGTTGGCGTGTCGTGGTACGAGGCCGTGGCTTATTGCAATTGGCTCACGACCACCACCGGTGAGCCTTATCGCTTGCCCACCGAAGCCGAATGGGAAAAAGCGGCGCGCGGCCCACTCCCTTCTCCCTCGCAGGGAGAAGCTGCCGAAGGCGTGGGGATGAGGGTATATCCATGGGGCAATGACTTTGAGCAGGGCGAAGCGAATACGTGGGAAAGTAAGATTCGCCAAACGTCCGCGGTTGGTCTATTCCCGCGTGGTCACAGTCCGTATGATTTACACGATTGTGCGGGCAATGTGTGGGAATGGTGTGCTACCAAATGGCAGGCCAGTTATCAAGATTACGCAGATGATAACGATTTGAGTGGAGATGACACTCGATGCTTACGCGGCGGTTCCTGGAGCAATGATCAATCGAGCGCGCGTGTATCGGCCCGTTACAGGTACTCTCCCGTCCGTCGTTTCAACGGTGCCGGGCTGCGTTGCGTCCTCCGGTCTTCATAGCCTGATCTTCTGGGTTCTGGAATTCTGATCTTCTGTGTGGGATGGGGTCTGGGGAAGGGGCACGCCCCTTCCTCAGGGCGACAACAAAGGCACAACGGTAAATGAATCGAGTGCGCGTCGGTAGGTGAAGAGGACGATTACAACGCGGGGCGTTGTTCAAAAACTTCGGTCTCGCCGCGTCGTCCGTCCAGCAGCAAGATCAATTTGTTCAAGACGTTGCGCCCAACGATGATCTCTGTGCCATAGTCATCGCCCACGACCAACACCCCGGGCAACAGCAGAGTATCGATGTGCAGGTCCACCTCGTAAAGATGGATTTCTCGCGCTTCACCCAAAACACCGCGTAACACGGCATCACCTGACGCAATCGCGTCCACTTGTTCGAGATAGGTGCTCGGTACCAGTGTCGCATCGGCACCGGTATCGACAAGGGCTGATAGCGGCGCGTCGTACGGCGTTTCGCCGGGTGCGGATAGGCGCAGGCGCAACACCGGAATCGGCGGAGTGTAAGACGAATCGTATGGTATGCTCATGCTGATCCCAGGCGCGTGCTGACGATTCTGAATTCGCGGCGGCCCTCAGCGGGCGTGATCAAAATCGGTGTCTTGCCATACCGTGTGCGGATTCGTTGGCGCAGCGCTTCTTCGTCACGATCGTGATCGAGCACGACTTGGTCATGCACGGCGACAAACTCGCCGGTATAACGTGCGCGCCGCTCGGCCGGAACGCCGCGCCACCATTCCGCTTCCGCCTCAATCTTCCGGCGCTGCGCCTGAAAGCGATAATGCCGCACCGCGGTCGCGATCAAATTCTCGGCATCCACACCCGCCTGAGCGGCCTCTTGCCGAATTTGCGAAGCCAGTGGTTCATGCACGATGATCTCGCTCATTTTCAAGTGCTCCTCTTGCCTGAATTCTATCACACCCCGGCTTCACGCATCACGTTTTACGCATCACGTATCACTTCATCATTGGAATCTTAATCCCCTTCTTCTTCGCAAACTCGATCGCTTCGGGATAACCCGCATCGGCATGACGGACGACGCCCATGCCGGGATCCGTCGTCAGCACGCGCTCCAATCGTTTCGCCGCTTCCGGTGTGCCATCGGCCACGATGACTTGTCCCGCGTGTTGACTGTAGCCGATGCCCACGCCGCCGCCGTGATGGAAACTCACCCACGTCGCGCCGCCCACCGCATTGATCAGCGCATTCAAGATCGGCCAATCGCTGATGGCATCCGAGCCGTCGCGCATCGCCTCGGTTTCACGGTGCGGCGAAGCGACCGATCCCGAATCGAGATGATCGCGGCCAATCACGATCGGCGCGGAGACTTCGCCCTTCGCCACGAGTTCGTTGAATTTCAATCCGGCTTTGGCGCGTTCGCCGTAGCCTAACCAGCAGATGCGCGCGGGCAAACCTTGAAACGCCACGCGCTTCTGTGCCAGGCGGATCCAGCGTTCCAGTCCTTGATTTTCCGGGAACAATTCCAGAATTGCTTCGTCGGTGCGAAACAAATCTTTCTCATCGCCGCTCAGTGCCACCCAGCGGAACGGCCCTTTGCCTTCGCAGAACAACGGGCGGATGAACGCCGGCACGAAGCCCGGATAATTGAACGCCTCCTTCACGCCCGCCTCGAAGGCGCGCTGGCGCAGGTTGTTGCCGTAATCAAACACGATCGATCCGCGCTTCTGAAAGTCCAGCATCGCTTGCACGTGCCGCGCCATCGATTGCATCGATCGCTTGGTAAACTCTTCGGGATTGAGCGAGCGGAAGGCGACGGCATCTTCCAGCGGCATGCTGTGGGGCATGTAGTACAACGGATCGTGCGCGGGAGTTTGATCGGTGACGACGTCGGGAATGACGCCGCGCACGACGAGCTCCGGAAAGACATCGGCGGCGTTGGCCACCAACCCGATCGACAACGGCTTCCCCTCGTTCTTCGCCTCTTCGACCAGCGTCATCGCCTCTTCCAGCGTGTCGACGATCACGTCGACGTAGCGTGTTTCCAAGCGGCGTTTCGCGCGCGCCGGATCGACTTCGACGACGAGGCCCACGCCTTCGTTCATCGTGATCGCCAACGGCTGCGCGCCGCCCATGCCGCCGAGGCCGGCCGTCAACACGAACTTGCCCTTCAACGATCCCCAGCCTTGCTGCGTGGCTAACGAAGCGAGTGTTTCATAGGTGCCTTGTAGAATCCCCTGCGTGCCGATGTAGATNNCACGAGCCGGCCGTCATCTGCCCGTAGACCATCAAGCCTTCACGTTCGTACTTGTCGAACTGTTCTTGCGTGGCCCAATGCGGCACGATGTTGCTGTTGGCGATCAAGACGCGCGGCGCATCGCGATGGGTCTTGAAGACGGCCACCGGCTTGCCCGATTGAACCAGCAGCGTCTCATCGTCTTCCAGTTCTTTCAGCGTGGCGACGATAGCATCGTACGCTTCCCACGAGCGCGCCGCGCGCCCGCGTCCGCCGTACACGATCAACTCGTCGGGCTTCTCGGCCACGTCGGGATCGAGGTTGTTCATCAACATGCGCATAGCCGCTTCTTGCTGCCAGCCTTTGCAGGACAGTTGCGTACCGCGTGGAGCGTGAATGATGCGAGACATGGTTCCTCCGTGAAGAGTGATAAGTGAAACGTGATGCGTAAAACATAAGCCGTGACGAACGGCCATATCCGTTTATCCGTTGTTCATTCGTTGCCGTGTGATTGTAATGCGATTGCGGGTTTTGCTCAACTGCCGGAACGCTGATAAACTAACGGTATGAACGACTACACTTCCTTCGCCGAACTTTACGATCTCTTCTACGCTGACTTCGACGACGATCTCGATATGTACGCTGGTTTTGCCGAGCGCACCAGTGGATCGATTCTCGAAATCGGATCGGGCACCGGGCGCGTGGCTCTGGCCTTAGCCGAAGAAGGTCACACGGTCGTGGGGTTGGAACTTTCGGAGGCGATGCGCGCTGTGGCGCAGCGTAAAGCCGATCGGGCGCAGCTCACCGATCGGGTGGAGTTCATCGCCGGGGATATGCGCTGCTTTCAACTCGATCAGCATTTCGGACTGATCATCGTTCCGCTCAACACGTTCCTGCACAATCTCACGCTCGACGATCAACTGGCCGCGTTAGCGTGCTTCAAGAAACACCTGCGCCCCGGCGGTTTGCTCGTGCTCGATTGCTTCAATCCCGATCCGGCGCACGCCGAAGATGATCGCAGATTGATCGTGCAGCGCAGCATCATCGATCGGGACACGGGGCAGGCCGCCTTGCTGCTGTTATCGCGCGCCACCGACTGGGGTCAGCAGCTTCAAGAGATCACCTACCTGATCGATCGACCCGATCAAAACGGCGTGGTACAGCGCACCGTACTGCCCGCCACGTTTCGCTTTATCTTCCGGTATGAATTGCAGCTCTTGTTGAAGCTGAGCGGCTTTGATCTGAAAGAAGTCTACGGTTCGTATGCGCTCGATCCGTTTGAAGCAGGCAGCGACAAATTGATTGCGTTAGCGACTCCGGCCTGACTTTTCAGAAACCGGGGTTCTCCAGTCAAGTTGCATTTGGCGATCTGCATGGAGAACCCCGGTTTCTATGTTTCTGTGACAAACACCACACCGACCAACCCGGACCCAGTGTGCACGGACAACCCCGGCGTCAGCTCGGCCACGAGGATGTCAGCCGGGCAGTCAAGCCTGGCACGCAGCTGTTGGGCGAATTCTCGTGCGGCGGGCAAGGCGGCGACATGCGCAATCCCCATTCGTTCCAGCGGACGCCCAGCGGCGGCCTCGCTCGTTAATTCAATCAGGCGCTCCCAGGCTTTGCGCTGCGTGCGCACCTTTTCCAGCATATCGAGTTTGCCATCGCGCGCCGTCAGGATGGGCTTGATGCTCAACAGCTCGGCCATGCCCGCGGCGATCGATCCGATGCGCCCGCTCATGGCCAGATACTTCACGGTGGACAGCGCCGCGAAGAGATGCGCGCGTTCTCCCACGGATTGCGCGCGTGCGAGGCACTCCTCCTTTGACGCGCCCTGGCGGGCCGCTTCGGCTGCGGCTAACACCATGAAGGCTTGCGCCAACGAGAGCTGGCGGGTATCGACGACGGTGATGTCACGCTCGGGCAGCAGTTCGCGCGCAGTCACGGCGCTGCCATACGTGGTGCTGATCGCACTGCTTACCGTAAAACACAGCACCGCCTCGGCGCCGTTCTTGAAGGCGGCTTGATAGGCTTCCAAAAATTGTCCCGGCGAAGGCGCGGCGGTGGTCGGCAGCTTGTGCTCGCGATCGATCCGCTCGAAGAGTGCGGTGTCGTCGATGCCGACACCCGTCAAGAATGATTCTTCGCCAAACTGCACGGTAATGGGCACCTGCTGAATGTGGTAGCGGGCGGCCAGGTCTTCCGGCAAACTGCAATCGGTGTCGGTGATAAACGCGATCTCAGCCATGATTGGCGGCATCCTTGCAAGTAAAGGTGGTCCCCAGTCTACCTCATGGTGCCTGAAACGCAACCTATTCCGCAGATGGTTTAACTTCTAACCTCCAACATCCAACTTCTAACCTTGCCATCACGTTCTATGTGAGGTTTTGATGTTATACTCTTAGCGTCCCAGGATTTCACGCTCGTACGGGACCGGGTGTTGGAACGAACAGGAATAGACTGTGCTGAAATCCGATGAGGTCCTCGCCAATCGTTATCGCCTGATCTTGCTGGTCGGGCAAGGCACCATGGGCGCCGTGTATGACGCCGAGGATCTGGTGTTCCATCGCCGGGTCGCGCTCAAGCAGATGCGGTATGCGCCTGAGGCGAGCGAAAGAGTCAAAGAGCAAACTCGTGATCAGTTCGAGCGCGAGGCCAAAATCCTGGCGACCCTCCGCCACCCCAATCTGCCGCGGGTTACCGATTACTTTGCCCTGGCCGACCAACAATTTTTGGTCATGGACTATATCGAGGGTCAGTCGCTCGACGAGATCCTGGAACTGCATCGTGGTGGTTTGGAGGAAAGCACGGTTCTTGAGTGGGCCGATCAATTGTTGTCGGCGTTGATCTATATCCATCGCCACGGGCTGGTACATCGTGACGTGAAGCCCGCCAATATTCGCGTCACGCCCGACGACCACATTTTTCTCGTCGATTTTGGGCTGGTCAAAACCTTCGATCCGGAAAGTCCCAAAACGGCGACGGCCGTGCGCGGACTCGGCACCCCGCAATATGCCCCGCCCGAGCAATATGATGCCGAATTGGGTCACACGGAACCGCGCTCGGATATCTATTCACTCGGCGCGACGATGTATCATCTGCTCACCGGCGAGCCGCCGGCCACGGTCACCCGGCGTGTTTCCAGTCCCGGCGCGTTCCGCTCGGTCAAAGAACTGGCCCCCACGGTTTCGCCAGAAGTGGAGCGGGCGGTCCTGCGCGCGATGGAAGTGAGCATCGTCAAGCGCTTTGCCAGTGCGAGCGACATGCGGGAAGCCCTGCGGTTGGCGCATGTTCGATCGGGTGCGGACCCCAGCCGCACAGGCACTCTACCCGCAGCAGAATTGCTCCGGTCGCGCCGGCAGAAGCGCCGCAGAATGTTGGAAGCAGGGGCAGGACTACTCGTCATGCTTGGTATTGTGGTCATGGCCTTCACCGCGGCCGGGCCAAGTTCGTCACTTAGTGCCACACCGACGATCGTATTGCCCACCATCACGCCGACAAATTCCTTGCCGGGCGGGATTCCTCTGATGGTTCCGTCAGACACGGCGACACCACTTCCAGCGACGGCCACTTTCACTCCCAGCGCGACCGCGACTGCTTCGGCGACGGCCACTTTCACTCCCAGCGCGACCGCGACTGCTTCGGCGACAGTTACCTTTACGCCTTCACCTTCGCCGACCAGACGACGGCCTACGGCAACCCTCTCGCCCACTAGCGTCGTTTCGACGTTGATCCCCACGTCGACCGACACGCCCGAGCGAGGTGGACCCAGGCCGGCGACCGCAACGCCAAAGCCGCCGCCGCCCGATACGCCAAAGCCGCCGCCGACCAATACGCCAAAGCCGCCGCCGACCAATACGCCAAAGCCGCCGCCGCCCGATACGCCAGAGCCGACCAGTCGCCCGACGGTGAGCCCACCGAGCCCGACGCCGGGCGCGTGATCGGCCGGCCTGCAAAACGCCCGACATACGTTTAGTCGGGCGTCTTTCACTCGTCACTCGTCACTCGTCACTCATTACGTCTTACGCATCAAAATACATCGCAATCTCGATCGGGTGTGGCCGATTCCGCACGCCGTAGTATTCGTCCAGCTTGACTTTGATCCATTCCATGATCTGCCCTTGATCGAACACCTCACCGTGCAGCAGGAATTCGTGATCGTTCTCCCGTCCGCGTAGGGTTTCATACAACCGATTAGAGCAAGCCCATCATCGGCGTTTTGATCTCGCGCTGTCCACTGTGAATGAAGGAATGAGGGATAAAGAAGGAGAGATGGGCTATCTCTCCTTCCCGCCCTCTCGTTATCCCAGATTAACGCCACACGGTGGCCGTCGCCGGTTCCTCGATCGGCAGAGTCAACAAATAATCATAGGCCGACAGCGCCGCCTTCGCCCCTTCGCCGATCGCAATCAACACCTGCTCGGCATAGACGTTGGTCACATCTCCCGCCGCAAAGAGGCCGGGCCGCGAGGCGCGATTCTGCACATCCACTTTGATGCGCCCATCGGCCTCCAACTCAACCAGCTCGCCCAGCATTTCCGAATTCGGCTTCAGGCCCAATTCGACGAAGATCGCATCGGCCGCCAACTCGCGCACGTCGCCGTTCTTGCCGACGACGAGGCTGCGCGCATAAACGTCGCCCTTCACTTCTTTGGCGGCGTAGCCTTCCAGGATGAGCACGTTGTCCGCTTTGTGCAGCCGCTGGCCGATGAGGTTATCCAGCTTGCCATGCGTCGGCGCGACCAGCGTCACCGTCTTGGCGATGAGCGACAATTCCAGCGCCGCGCGCAGCGCCAGATCATCGTCGCCCACCACCACGGTGTGCTTGTCGATGAACAGCGGCGCGTAGCTCATGGCGCTGAAACACAGGCCGCGCATCAGATATTGCTTTTCGCCGGGCACTTCCAGGAAGCGGCCGCGCGTGCCGGTGGCCACGATGATGGCGTGCGTCTCATACACGGCCTGCGGATGCTCGCGCTCTTTGCCGCCGCGGGTGATGATGCGATATCCGCCGGGCATCTCTTCCACGCGCTCCACCTTGTCGATGATGCGGGCAAAGTCGAGATAACGAATTTCGTTGACGAAGCGATTGACCGTTTCTTCACCGTTGATGACCAGATGCTTTTCCACATCCGGCAGCTGCAGGCGGAAGTTAGTCTTGCCGCCCAGGTCCTTGCTGATCAACAGCACATTCAATCGCTTGCGAATGGCGTAGACTGCGGCGGTCAATCCGGCCGGCCCGCCACCGATGATAATCAAATCGTACATGGTTCGCTCCTTTGTGGGAGACCTCGGAGGTTTCAGGCGAACCAGAGGTTCGCACAACCTCCGAGGTCTTTAGTCTGACATCTCGATCAGGCCCTCGTCCATCAACAGCTGCGTCATGTCGCGCGCATTCTTGATGATGGCCGAGGCGCGCTGGTATTCTTCTTCGTAAGTGGTCTGGATGTGGGCTAAGCCTTGCTCCACGGCTTTCGCGGCGACCGCGGCGGCTTCCCGCGGGAAGACATCCCATTCGTCCATCGTAGGCAGAATGTACTCGGGATTCAGGCCTTTCTCAGCCGCCATATCGGCCAGGGCATGCGCGGCGGCCATGCACATTTCATCGCTGATGGTCTTGGCGCGCACATCCAGCGTGCCGCGGAAGAGGCCCGGGAAGCCGAGCGAGTTGTTCACTTGATTCGGAAAATCCGATCGGCCCGTGGCCACCACCGCGGCCCCGGCGGCCTTGGCCTCCCACGGCCAAATCTCTGGAATGGGATTCGCGCACGCAAACACGATCGCATCTTTCGCCATCGTCCGAATCCACTCGGCCTGCAAGGTGTCCGGCCCCGGCTTCGACAGCGCGATCACCACATCGGCGTCGACCAACGCTTCGGCGATGCCACCCTCGCGTTGTTCCTCATTCGTGAGCTGGCACAGCTTCCACTTATCGACGTATTCGGCTTTGCGCTTTTCAATATCGACCCGCTTCTTGCTCAGGAGGCCCTTGCTATCGACCATCCTGCACAGCGCGGGTGTCGCGCCCGTGGCAAAGATCAACCGCGAGCAGGCCACATTCGCAGCGCCGCAACCGACGAAAGCGATCTTGGCTTCCGACAGTTTCTTGCCGACGATCTTCAGCGCATTGATCAATCCCGCCAGTGTCACCATGGCCGTGCCCTGTTGATCGTCGTGCCAGATCGGAATCTCGGCGCGCTCGCGTAGCGTGTCCAGCACCCGGAAGCACTTGGGCTGCGAAATGTCTTCCAGATTCACGCCGCCGAAGCCCGGCTGGATGGTCAATACCGTATCGATGATCTTGTCCGGGTCTTTGGTGTCCAGCATAATCGGCCAGGCATCCACGCCGCCCAGATATTTATAAAGCAGCGCTTTGCCTTCCATCACTGGCAGACCCGCTTTAGGCCCGATGTCACCCAGGCCCAACACGCGTGTGCCATCCGAGACGACGGCGACGGTGTTCCACTTGTGCGTGTATTCGTACACCAACTCCGGATCGGCTTGAATGGCTTTGCAGGGAGCGGCCACCCCGGGCGTGTACCAGATCGCAAAATCTTTGAAGTCGCGCACGCGACAACGCAGCGCCGTCTGCACTTTGCCGTGATAAAACGGATGCAGGCGCATGGCGTCGGCGGCGGGCTGCCTGGCTTTCGCCAGCAGCTCTTCAGTCGAAACGACGGGAGCATCTTTCAGCATGGAATCCTCCTTCTGGGGGTCTAGTTCAATTCTGCGTCGGTCGGTCGAATAACGAGCATCGAACAATTCACATTGCGTAACACCTTGGCGGTGACACTGCCATAAACCCAACGTTTCAAACCCGTGCGACCATGGGTCGCCATCACGATCAAATCCGTGCCATAGGTTTCGATGTGTTCCAGAATAATTTCCGCGGGCGATCCGATCCGCACTTCGGATTTGATCGCCACGCCCGATCGGGCTACGGCTTCCGATCGACACGCAGTGTGCAAATAGCCCTGCGCTTCCTCGATCAGATCTTCTTGCATCCGGCGGCTGAGGCCGCGTTCGTGCTCGTCGAGCTTCTCGTCGATCGACACCCGCGGCACGACGCGCAGCAACGTCACGGCGGCGTTGAAGCTCTGCGCCACGGCAATCCCCGGCTCGATCGCGCTGTCGCTTAATGGCGATCCATCGAGCGTGATGAGCACCTTCTGCGGATGTCGCGCCGCGCGCACGGCCAGCACGGGACACGGCGCGCTGCGCAGCACTTTCTCGGTCACGCTGCCCAGCACCCAGCGCGTGAGGCCGGAATAACCGTGCGTGGACATGACGATCAGATCGACTTGTTCGCTAAGCGCCGTATCGACAATGGCGCCCGCGACATCACCTTCGATGAGGCGAGTATGGATGTGCAGGTCGGGTTGTTCGCTAGACTTGCGGATCGTTTCGAGGTAAACCAGCGCATCGTTGCGGGCTTCGGCGTGTTTGGCTTCAGTCGCCGCGAAGCTGAGCGTATCGACGACGGGCGTCCGCACCAGCAGCAATTCTGCGCCGGTATGTTTGCCCATCGCCAGGGCCGGTTCCAGCGCGCGTTGACTCAGCTGCGAACCGTCCAGCGGAACGAGGATCTTCTTGAACATGCTGCTCCGGTAGTGACGAGACTGCCGCGCCAACGGGCCAACGTTCAGGGCGGCTAACTCGGGTTTGGGCTTTGCTCAAAAGCCATAATAAACATCGCTCAAATGGGCCATAAAGCCAAGTGGCGGATGTCATCGAAACGGGGTGAAGTATGTTGATAGAGGGCGCGGAGAAGGAGAGAAGGAGAGAAGGGGTGACAGGGTGACGGGGCGATCTTTCGTAAAGAGATCACCTGCCCGGCGTGTCACGCTGTGGCGGGCGCTTTCTTCACGGCATTTTTGGCGGGTGGAACGTGTCAAAATCCTGCCTTTGGAGGAAGCCACAAGAAACCCTTGGGATTTCGGAAATCCCAAGGGTCTGTTGGGGTGTAATTTACTTTTCAAATCTTCTGAGGTAGACTTCAAACATGAAGAAAACTACTACACCGCATATAAGGGTTGCCAAAGAAACACGTTCGGCGTATCGCGCTGCGCCGTGCCACGTCTGGCACGGGCAAGGTCGAACCTCCTGTTGAGGTAGCGATGCCTGCCGCAGTGGTTGAAGCCGCGCGCCAGATGGCTCAGCAGTTGAACCTCTCACTGAGCGAAATTTACGCGGCAGCGCTGACAGAGTACGTGGCGGCGCATCAAGGCGGAGACATCACCGCGCAATTGAATCGTGTGTACGCCACCGAATCTTCCGAGGTTGATCCGGCGCTCATGCGGGTTCAGATCTCAACGCTGGCAGGCGAATCGTGGTAGTTCAACGCGGCCAAATCTGGCGGGCTTCACTGCCTGATCCAGTTGGAGCGGGGCCGGGCTTTCGGCGTCCGGTGCTCGTCGTCCAGTCCGACGATTTCAATCGCAGCCGAATTGCCACGGTGATTGTCCTGGTGATTACCTCGAATGTGAAACTGGGCCAAGCTCCAGGCAACGTCTTGCTGCCGCGTAAGGCCACGGGGTTACCGCAAGACTCGGTTGCCAATGTCTCTCAAATCATTAGGATGTGGCTAAACTCAGTTGATCGCCAANNCAGGGCCTTGCGCCTGTCCAAATGCGGGCGACCGCGAGGGTCGCCCCTACGGCTCAACCAGATTTAGCCACACCCAAATCATTACCCTGGATCAGGGCTTGCTTACCGAGCCAATCGGCGTATTGCCGCCGCGGCTGTTAAAGCAGATCGAAAATGGCTTGAGGTTAATACTCGTTTTATAAGCGTGGCCCTATCAAACAAGAAACGCGAGCCAATTGACTCGCGTTTCTTGTTTATTTTCGCGGGCGCAATGCAATCGTCAGTCTAACCGCGGCTTACTTTTCTCCCCTGACTTCTCGATCCAGCTGCTTATAGTAAGCCACCATGAAGGCGTGCCGTTCTTCGGCCAGGCGCTTGCCCGTGGGCGTGAACATACGATCTTTGATCTTGCTGAGTTTGACGTGAAATTCGTGCACGGCGGTGTGCGTGCGCGGATCGGCTTCGGTGCCGTCCATCCGATCGGCGTAATCGGGCGGTACGTCGCCCCACAGTTTTTGCCCACGATGTTCGCCAAAAGCGAAGGCCCGCGCGATCCCGATCGCGCCGATGGCGTCCAGCTTGTCGGCGTCGAATAACACCTGTGCTTCCAGCGTCTGCGGCGTCGGCCCCGATCGAAAACGATGCGACTCGATGGCATGCGCCACCGCGTTGCAGAAGATTTCGTCGTGGCCTTGCGCGCTGAGAATATCTTTCGCGCGATTCGCCGCCGAGGTCTCATGTCCGGCGCGTCCTTCATCCAGGCCGATGTCGTGCAGCAGAGCGGCGGCGTGAACGACTTCGGCATTGGCCCCTTCGGCCTGCGCAATCCGATCAGCCAGGTGGACCACCCGCAGGACGTGATCGAAGTCGTGCGCCGAATCATGATTCGCCGAATCGTGATTCGCCGAATCGGCGTCAGCCGGATAAAGTGAGCGAGCAAAATCGATCGAGATCATGCCGTTGTTCCTTCCTTCAACTGGAGTGCCAGATCGTACACGATCTTAGCCGCATCAAACGCGGCCTGCGGACGCGAAATCTGGCGCGCATTGTCCGACAAGGACTTCAACTGCTCCGAGTTTGACAACCACTCGCGCAGCGTGCTGACGATCTTGGCGGGCCTGGTGCAGTACACGCCTGCGCCGGAATACTCGATGTACTGCGGGTTGTGCCGCTCTTGTTCGCCCACGGTTTCAAACAGGATCATCGGGAGGCCGCGCACCAGCGCTTCCGCCAGCGTGTTCGAGCCTGACTTGGTGATTAGCACGCTCGACACGGCCATCCAATCGGGCATGTCACGGGTGAACCCCAGAATCTTCGTGTCCAATGACCAATCGATGTCTTCCAATTGCTCGCGCAGCTTTTGATTGCGGCCGGTGATGATGACCAACTGCGCGTCGAGGTTCGACTGCCCGATGGCATACGCGATGTCGTACACCCGGCCCAGGCCTTCGCCGCCGCCGGCCAATAAGATGATGGGCCTCCTGTAATCCATGCCTAACTTCTGGCAAATCTTTTCGCGCGGAGGACTGGGATCGAGAAAGCGTGGATGCACGGGCAAGCCGGTGACGCTGACGCGGTCGGGGGATATGCCGTGGTTCATGGCGCCGGTGCGCGCTAATTCCGTCGGCACGATGTAGCGCTGCGCGCCCGGCGCACACCACAACGCGTGATTCGTAATCAAGTCCGTAAACACAAACGCGCACGGAATGTTCAGCCACGTCAGAGGGTAACTGTACGTGGGATGAAACGTCACGACGAGGTCAGCCGGATGATCGGCCATGAGCTCGTGTGTGGCGCGCCGCATCGGCCGCCACATCACGCTGGCGCCAATCCGCATGCGGCGGCGGCCATTGAGGGTGTGATACGTGATCTGCTCGAACGGGCGCGCAAAACGCACGGTCTTCGTATACGTTTCTTGCCCACGATTGTACGGCCACGGTGCGTAGTCGGCCAGCATGTCCACTAACTCGACGCGTGCGGCTTTGCCGACGGTGCGGCGCAATGCTTCGCGGACGGCTTCAGCCGGGGCACGATGCCCGCCGCCGACATCGGCGAAGAGAAATAACAATCTAACTGGTTGGTTGCTCACAAGGGGGTTGTCCTAAAATAGCCTCCCGCAGGCCGGGTAAAACCTGCGGGAGGGTCTGCTAAAAATTATTTGCCGCCGCCGCTAGGCCACTGCGAAGGCGGTTCGTGGGGTATTGGCTCCAGACGCACATGACGAGGCGGCTCTTTGATGAACCACATCATGATCCCGGCTCCGGCCCACAACACGATGGTATTGAAATAGAACGGCGCGCTCAAGGCGATGTCGCGCGCCAGAAAGCCACCCAAGGTTGGCCCTATTACCTGGCCGATACTCAACGCCGTGGTGTATACGCCAAACGATCGGCCCCGCGTATTTTCATCGGATAGATCAGCGACCAGGGCTTGCTCGGCGGGCGTAGCCGCGCTGAACCCTACCGCCTCGGCTGTCCAAAATCCAGACAGGGGCAATAGCACCCACTGGCCGATGGATGAGAGCAACAGGGTCAGGTTCGGGACGATCACGCTGGATAAGCCGCTAATGAATAGGCCGGCTGCTACCGGCGGGCGGCGGCCCACCCGATCGGATAGCTTGCCCAAACGCGATTGCAAAAACGCAAAGACGACGGCCGGGGGAATGTAAGCTAAGGCCACTAGCACCGCATTGGAGGTGATGGTTTTCTGCACGAATTGAATCAACACCGGTTCCAGGCCCGATTTGGCCGTAGATGTACACACGACAATGGCGGCCAGCAGCCACAGTTGTTGCGGGATGGAACGGAAGTATCGCCAGATGGCGTTGAAGAATTGCCAGATGACGGTGCGTTGAATGGTGGGAACATGCAGGGGCGCGCCATGCGGCGGTTTCTGCCACGTTTCTGGCACGCGCTTGATCGCGATCCATAGCCCCAGCGCATTCAGGCCGGCATAGATCAGAAACATGATCGTCCAGGACCATTGCGCGAAATTGGCGACGAGCAGGAGAGGCGCGCCGATAATCGCGCCATACAGGCCGCCGCGCGCCAGCATTTCTTCCACCGCGCCAAACATATTGCCGGCGTGGCTCTTGGCGGCCAGATCGGCGGTGATGGCATAGGCGCTGAGCCACAATAGGCCAGCCGCCACGCCTTGCGTCAAACGGCCCCAAAACAGCCAATCGTACGAACTGCCGATGGCAAAGAAACCATTGGAGAAGATTTGTAGCGTCAATCCGGCGAGGAAGAAACGGCGGCGACCCCAACGATCCATCGACGGCCCGACGATCGGCCGCATCAGCAAGGTCATCAGCGCATAAATGCTGACCAGGACACCAATTTGTACCGGATCAAGTTTGAGCGGGCCGGCGCCATAAAACGGAATGCCCAGCGTCAAAACCCCGATCGGGAAAGACGATAGAGACAGTGCTCGCCGCATGGCGCGCAGCGAGACCATCGGATCATCATTAATCGGTTCTGGCATACAGTTGCTCCACCCTATTCTCCCACGCGCGGATTATAGCATGAGAGGTGAGAAACCCGGTTTCTATGGCTCCTGCGCCCGCGGCACAAATGTTTTGACGCGCTTCTCGAATTCACGGCGCGTCAACAGCACGCGATGATCGCAGGTCAGACATTTCAGGCCGATGTCGGCCCCGATGCGCACGACCTGCCAATCGTATCCGCCGCAGGGGTGCGGCTTGCGCAGCCGGACGACATCGCCCACTTGCACGTCGAGTGGCATGCCTCATCCTCCGGTGCGAATTATACTCCTTGAAGTTGGAGACTGCGCCGGGCGGCCCACTCTGCTGAGCAGCGCAGAGACATGGGCAGATTGGAAGCCGGAGACATCGCGGGCTTGAAGAAATTTCGCACCAACTTGAAAGGCGCCACTGCTCGCCGCCAAAAGTGTCGTATAATCTCAGCACTCTCAGTGACCTGTGTGCCACGCATGTCTATCATCCGTTCCAGACCTGACCAAAACCTATCGCATTGTCGACAACGATCCGGGCATCGCCGGATCGTTCAAGGCGCTGTTCCGGCCGCGCTACAAAGACATCCTGGCGATCGATCGGCTCTACTTCTCGTTGGAGGTTGGAATGGCCTTCTTGTTTCCTTGTCTACTTGTTTCCTGATACCTGGAGGATGGAATGGGACGCGAACAAGATCGCAAAGCCGCCATTGCCAAAGCGCAGATCGAGCTGAACAAGAAACTGGCGTATCTCGACACGGAAACGACCGGGCTTAAAGCTCACGATCAGATTGTGGAAATCTGCCTGATCGATAACGACGGCGCGGTGTTGATCGATTCGCTAGTGAAGCCCACCGTGAAAATTCCGTCCGATGCCACGCGCATCCACGGCATTACGGATGCCATGGTGAGCCACGCGCCGACGTGGCCGGAACTATGGCCGCAGCTGGAACCCCTCTTCGCCGAACGCCGCATCGCCATCTACAACGCCGATTACGATCTGCGCTTGATGAAGCAATCCCATCGCGTGCACGGCTTAATCTGGCAAACGACGATCAGTCAGTTCTGTATCATGAAACTGTACGCCCAATATCGCGGGAATTGGAATGCGTGGTCGGGCAGCTATCGCTGGGTCAGTCTCGACGATGCGCGCTGGCAGTGTCATCTCGAATTTCCTAACGCCCACCGCGCCAGAGCAGATACTTTACTGGCGCGCGCTGTCTTGCAGGTTGTGGCCGCGCAGAAAGCGTAGTGGCCCGCCGAGGTCAATCTAAAAATGAAACCGCCCGATCGAAGCGATCGGGCGGTGGTCTTATCAGGCCACTTCTTCTTCGGCGGTTCTTACCAGTACCTTGAACACTTCACGCGAGGTGCGTCTCAGTTCGTGCATCACCAGACCCAGCTTCGCGTCTTTGCCGACCATGGTGGCCAGCGCGGCTTCCGGTCCAGCCGGCACCACAATGATGCCGCCTTCCGTTCCTTCCAGCAGAATCCGATCGATCTCGCCGCGCGACAAGCGAACTAACACCCGTTCGCCCAGCGCGATGATGGCCGCAGCCATGGCGGCAATTTGCGGACTATCGACCGGATTGCTGACACGCGAACGGCCATCACCTGAATAAGCCGCCATGACAAAGCCTTCGATACTTACCACAACTGTGCCATGCAAGCCATCGACACTTTTGTGTAAGCGGCGCAGAATGTCTTCCAGAACTTGAACACGATACTCAGCCATAAGTAGAAATAGTATACCCCGTAACACCAACCGAGGCAACTCGCCATAGGTTACGGACGCGTGACGAAAACCGCAGCTTACAGCTGCGCCGCATCCTTAAGATGCGCCATCAACGACTCGGCCAGGACCTCGCTCGCCCGGTGGCGCGATCGGTGTTTGCGAC
The DNA here is from genome assembly GCA_003154115.1 of Anaerolineae bacterium. GTDB lineage: Bacteria > Chloroflexota > Anaerolineae > Fen-1058 > Fen-1058 > Fen-1058. Next base: position 5,417 of record PMCF01000053.1, on the reverse strand, counting down.
GGATGAGGGCGATGTGCCAGGCCGGCAAGGTGGCATCGCGCAGTGGTCGTTCGATCAGAGTGCCGGCCTTCAACTCCAGGCGCGCCGAAATCTCCGGAATGATGCTCACACCCACGCCCGCGATCAACAACCCTTTCACCAACTCGACCGGGCTGATTTCCATCCAATGTTTTCCGCCGTCGCTGGCACTGGCCTTGATTTCTTCCAGGAATGCCTGATAAGCCGGGCCCCAGTAGGACACCAGCAAGCGATCGGCGGCCAATTCCGATCGGCTGACCGCGCCCGATCGGGTGGAGCTCGCCACGCAGATCAATTTCGATCGAAAGGTCCGCACGGTCTCGATCTGCGGATGGACGATCGGGCCGGAGATCAACGCCAACTGTACCACATCATCCAGCAGCAAGCCCGGCGATTCCCACGAATGCGCCGATCGCACTTGCACCTCGATATCGGGATGCTCCCGCTGAAACGCGACGAGCGCCGGCGCAAAAAGATACGCGCCCGCCGTAACGGTGACGGCGATGCTGACCCGTCCGCCCGATCCGATGTGCGCGGCCCGCACGGTCTCCTTGCCCTGCTTCAACACGTCGAGCGTGCGCTGGGCATAAGACAGAAAAGATTCGCCCTCCGGGGTGAGCGTAACCCCGCGGCCCTGCCGCCGTACTAACGTTGCGCCGAGTTCGCGTTCGAGCGCGCGCAGCCGATCGCTGATCGTCGGTTGGCCCAGATCGAGTTCGGCGGCCGCACGGCTGAGGCTGCGCTGGCGCGCGACGGAGAGAAAGGCGAGCAGTTGATCTTCGGTCATGGGTCGTAATGCGTGCTGCGTATTGCGTAATATCGGATTTCCCGATGGATGGTATCGCCCGATCAGGATTGATCGTTGGCTCAGGTTGATTATACTGGAAAGCGTAGAACTTCATTCGAGCGAGTTCCAGTTTAGTTTACGCCAGTGGATTCGAGGCTTCAGCCGGTTGGCTGGTGCATAGCAGATCCGGCTAAAGCCTCGAATCCACTCGAGACCGTAAACAATATAGATCGTACATCACGTATCACACATCAGTCTAGGTGAGTCATGAATACTCTTCCACAAACCGTTTTCGCGCAACGCGCCGCCTTCTACACGACGAGCGCAGTGCACAAAGATAAAACTGTATTGAATCGCGTCGTCGAGCTGGCGCAGCCTCAACTGACCGATGTCGTGCTGGATGTGGCGACCGGCACGGGTCATACCGCGTTTGCTTTCGCGCCGCACGTGAAGTCGGTCATTGCCACCGACATTACGCCAGAAATGCTGAACGAAGGCGAGAAGCTGAAAATAGAAAATGGAATCGCCAATGTTGAATTCCAGTTGGCCGATGCGCACGAATTGCCGTTTGAAGACGCGACCTTCGACATCGTGACGTGCCGCCGGGCCGCGCATCATTTTGTGGACATTGCTCAAGCCCTGCGCGAGATGAAGCGCGTGCTGAAGCCCGGCGGACGCCTCGTCATCGACGATCGCAGCGTGCCCGAAGATGATTTCGTCGACACGACGCTGAATCGCCTCGATGTGCTGCACGATCGATCGCACGTGCGTGAATGTCGGCCGAGCGAGTGGGAGCGCATGATGCAAGAAGCAGGATGCAAGATTGAGGTCATTGAAATGTACCCTAAGCATCGACCGCTCTCCGCATTGACCGAGAAGGCCGATCGGGCTGACGCGCAGGAGATCGCGGCGGTGATAGCGGCGCTGAATGAGGATCAACGCGCTGCCATGAATGTGGTGGAGAAAGATGGCGAGGTTTACTTGAATCACTGGTTTGTGATGGTCGTTGGCGTGAAAAGTGAAGAGTGAAAAGTGATATACTATCGAGCATGACACAGGTCTTCATCGACACTCCACCTGAAACTGAACGTGTGCTGTTTGCCCTGCTGCGTGAGATGCCGCCGTGGCGCAAAGTGGAGATGGTCGTGCAACTAAATCAGACGGTGCACGAGTTGGCGTTGGCCGGTTTGCGCGAACGGTATCCGAGCGCTTCATCTAAAGAACTCCGTCGACGGTTGGCAGACATGGCGCTTGGACCCGAACTGGCCGAGAATGCCTACGGGCCTTTGACTGAGACTGAGGAGCCGCATGCTGCCTGAGCCAATTGCGGTGATGCGACAAGTGATTGATGTGCTGGACACGCTGAGTGTGTCCTATCTGGTGGGTGGTTCGTTCGCGTCGTCGATCTATGGCACGTACCGCGCTACGGCGGATGTCGACCTGGTGGCTGATCTTAAATTCGAGCACGTCCCTACGTTGGTGAAGGCGCTCAGCGGGCAGTTTTATATTGACGAGGATTCGGTGCGTGACGCGATCCGACTTCGGCGCAGCTTCAGTGCCATCCACCTGGCAACCTCGTTCAAGGTTGATGTCTTCATTCCACAACAGCGCCCATATAGCCGCATGGAACTTGAGCGGCGCATACGGCGGACGATCTGGGCCGATCCAGAATACGCCGTTTACCTCGCTAGTGTTGAAGACAATCTCCTGGCAAAACTGGAATGGTATCGTCTGGGCAACGAAGTGTCGGATCGGCAGTGGCGCGACATTCTGGGTGTGATCAAGACGCAGGGCGAGCGGTTGGACTTCGCTTACTTGCGCCAGTGGGCGGCAGTGTTGAATGTGATCGATCTGTTGGAGAAGGCACTGCTTGAAGCGGAATGATGCAGCAATCGCACAGAGCATTTGTCGGCGCGGTCGTTAGGGAACAGGGCGATCACCATTGAGTTAGAACCGTCGCGTGTTTGTCACAACGGGAAGAAGACCGGCAAGGAGGCCAGGCATGAATCCGCTTCTCGAGCGCATCACGATCAATCCCAACGTTTGCTTTGGCAAGCCCGTGATTCGCGGCACGCGCATCTGGGTGTCGCTGATTCTGGATTTTCTTGCCAGTGGCATGACGATGGACGAGGTGCTGAAAGAGTATCCTCAGTTGACTGGCGAAGATGTCCGTGCGGCGATCGCGTACGGGGCGGAAATGTCGCGCGAGCACTATATTGCCATACCGTTTGAGGCCGCGGCATGAAATTCAAACTTGATGAGAATCTCGGGGACACTTGCTCGAGGAGTTAGTAAGGCAGTTTTTGAAAGCCGCGGAACAGTTGAAGGCCGAGAAGAGACTCTGGATTGTCGAGATTGGCCGAATTCGTGTGCATCAATCTGAAGAAGATGAAAATTGAAGTTGCTGGCGCAACAAGCACGTTTCTAGACGCAGGGTGAGCGGTTGGACTTGGCTTACTTGCGCCGGTGGGCGGCAGTGTTGAATGTGATCGATCTGTTGGAGAAGGCACGGCATGAAGCGCAATGAGGCAGTTAGCCGCACCAGACTCTTAGTTCTGTTCACTGGCGGCGCAGACGTTGATAAGTCGTAATCAGTGTCGAATCATCGAGGGCTTGTTCCAATAAACGCAGCCAATGCCGCACGTAGTGGTCGTCGAGTTGCTGGCCTTGCCGTCGCACGAGACTCTCAACATCGATCTGATCCTGCGGGCGGGTGGAGATCATTTTGTAGAGGATGAGATCCTCAGCTGAGCAAACTTGCGCGGTGATGCCCGGCTCCAGTTCGATCGCCTGGGCGCGCTGGATGGCAGATTCATCCAGGCTGGTATCCGCCAACTGTAAATCGATGCGGATGCCGGCGCGATCCTTGACAAACAAGACGCCGTTGCGCTGCAAGGCTTGCAGAGGATCGGCGTGCAGGGGCAGATAGTCCGGTGCCAGAACATCGAGCAAATGCTGGGCCGCGTCGCGATCGAGCAGTACTTTGAAGTCGATATCCTGCGTGGCGCGCGGACGCGCCCACACACTGACCGCGATGCCGCCAATCACTGCCGAAGCGATACCGGCCGCCGTCAGGCGCTGCTGGATTTGTACGAGAGACTGATAGAGCGGGTTCATGCCGATTCGGGGTGCGCAGCCAGCCACTGAGCTAGGCGTTGCAGGCGGCGTTGTTGTTCGATCAACGCGGCTTCACGCTCTGCCTGGTAAGCAGTATCCTTGCTCAGGCGAGGTGCATAGGTTTCATACAGCAGCGCAAACTGGCGCAGGCTCTCGGCCACCGTCAACTCGCGCAGCAGGCGCGTTTCTTCGGCTTCGATTTCAGTCCAGCGGGTACGGAGAGTGCTCAGATCTTGCATGAGGCTATTATAATCGGGATTGTGCGTGGCGTAAACGCGCATTGATTCGTTGACTAGCGATTAACACCGTCCGACTATGAAAAGAAGAACAAAGCTGTTGCTAACGTTCTCCGCTGTAATTGGGTTATTTGCTTTCTTTCGAGTTGTCCCTGCCGTTAAAGCAGTCCTAAATGCTGCGCGGTGCCCAGTCGCAAATCGTATCATATACACGTCCAGACGAGAGTATGTGCCTCCATTTTCCTTTGAGCAAGCAGAAGCTATTTGCTCAGATGGCTCTGGCGCTGTTGCTCAACGTCTTCCCTCTCAGTTAGCAGAGGCTTCTTCATTAGTTGTTTCGCCGGATGGCAGTCGTGTCGCATTTGCATCTGATGGCGGCATACATATTATGCCGATAGAAGGTTCCAGTCCCATTCTCGTGGCCGACGGTCTCGACGTGGCTTGGTCACCTGACGGAAACAAACTCGCTTTTTCCAAAGTCATGAGTGTCTCGCAGACAACAGATTTTATATTTGGTATCTTCGTGACCAATGCTAGCTGTACAGATGCACCTGGTGGTTGTATTCCCATAGCCAATTTTCTCGGACAAGGCAGATATCCGAACTGGTCGCCTGATGGGAGGCAAATAGCCTTCTCTGCTGATGATGGAAACATCTATCTTATGAATGCTGATGGTTCTGGTCGTACTCGGCTGACGGATGTCGACAGAAGGCAACAAGCTTACGAGCCGGTTTGGTCTCCAGACGAACAGGCGATTGCGTTTTCGCTATTCATAGATGCATGCCCGTGCCCACGCCCCATTCAAATCTACTTGGCAGACGCAGGTACAGGTGTCCCGACTTATCTGACAGATGGAACTCATCCGGTATGGTCAACCGATGGCCGTTCCATCGCTTTTATCTCAGATCGAGACGGCCATGGCAAGATCATTTCATTATTCGACACAGTTTTTCCGGTGAGCTCGTTGTACTTGATCACACGTGATGGCAAGAATATTACTCGACTTACTGAAGGCAACAACGACAGTATTTATGCATTCTCTTGGATGGCTCAATAGCTCCATGAGAAATGACCACAAAAACGAATGCTTTGAAAGCGAGGGGAACATGACTCAGAAAGATTTCTTCAATGCCCGCAGTACCTTTGATACCGGCTCGGGGCCAGCCACGCTTTATCGCCTCAACGCGCTGGACAATGTCGATCGGCTGCCGTTCTCGATCAAGATTATGCTGGAAAGCGTGCTGCGCAACTGCGATGGC
>PMCF01000174.1 GCA_003154115.1 Anaerolineae bacterium | reverse complement strand
GTCAAACAGACTGTGAGCCATGCCCAAAAATCGACATCTTTGCCATAATATCCATTTAGCTCAAAGTCAACCCATTCTTTGAAGTCTTGGTTCTTCAGTTGATAAGCAAGCACCTTAGCTTTTCGAAGAACTGACGAGATAGGGCTAGCTCCGAGGATGCCGGTTTTGATATCGCCAATTAAACTCATCAGCGTTTACCTCATTGAAACAAAATTGGCCGGTGCGCAGCGAAAAGCCACGCCCGGCCTGAAGATATGATACAATCTCGGCGTTGACGCGACCATCTCGCGTAACCCATCGCCCCGGCTGCTGGTCACAGTGCGGGGCGGTTTCTTTCAGTTTTCAAGCGAAGTATAGCACACGCCGTGCGTTTAGCAGAAATAGAACGCGTCCGATCGAGCGCGTGCCATGTTTACATGGAAACACCCCAACGCATTCTCTGCTTCTGCCGTGATACAATCGCTCGCATGACCTTGACTCTGACCGAACAACAACAGGCCGTCGTCCAGCACAACCACGGCCCGGCGCTGGTCTTTGCCGTGGCCGGCGCGGGCAAGACTACCGCCATGGTGCATCGCATCGAGCGGCTGGTGCGTGACGGCGTCTTCACCCCCAGTCAAATCTTGGCCACATCCTTTGGCCGCGCCAACGTCGCCGATCTACGTCGCGCCCTCAAGCCGTGGCCGCACTGCGCGGAGGTCGATGTGCGCACGCTGCATTCGCTGGGCTATGACCTCGTGCGCCGGGTCATTAAGCGCGGCGATCTTGATCTGAACGAAAAAGTTATCGAAGCCGATCGGGTGTTGAACGCCACGTTGACCGAAGCGCGCCGGCGCGCTGTGAAATTCGCGCAAGAGTTGGATGGCTTCGACCGTCAGGATTTCCTCGACTACGTGGGCGGCTGCAAAGGCGCGTTGGCCCATGCCGATCTGGAGCACGCCCGCTTGCCTGCGGCGGCGCTGCGCGTGGCTTCGCAAGCCGTTGCGCTGGAGGGCAAACTCGATTGGTATCTCGATCTTTACCGGCTATTCGAGCACGTGCGCGTCCAGCAGCGCTGGTTCACCTTCGACGACATGCTGCTCACGGGTTGGAGTGTGCTGGTGTCTTATCCCGATCTACTGGATGAAGTCCGCCGGCAATATGCTTGCGTGCTAGTGGATGAATTCCAAGATGTGAATCTGGCGCAGGCGGAGATTCTCGATCTGATCACTTACCCGCAGCGTCACTACATGGCCATCGGCGACGATGACCAGACCATCTATGAATGGCGCAATGCCAGCCCGGAATTCATTCTCAATTTTCCGCAGCGCTACGGCGCGCAGACCTATCTTATCAGCGACAACTTCCGCTGCCCGGCCGTGCCGCTGCTGCTGGCCAATCACGTCATCGCGCACAACCGACAGCGCCAGCCCAAGCGTCTCAGCCTGACACGCGGCTTCGAGGGGGAGACCGCCGTGGTCTTCGATGCTGATGCCGATACCATGGCCCGCCGCATCGTCGACCGGATTGAACAGTTACATCGATCGGGCGCGACGCTGAAAGAGATGGCCGTGCTCGTGCGCCTCAACGCGCAGACGCCCTACATCGAACAGCATCTGATCGCGCGCGCCATTCCCTATCGCGTCAGCAAGCCCTTCTACGAGCGCGCCGAGATCATCACGTTGATCAACTACTGCCGCCTGGCCTGGATCGATCAACAGATCCGATCGGGCGCGTCGTTGACCGCCGATCAGAGCAAACTCTTTCACGACGCTTGGCTGGACGTACACAATCGGCCCAAGCGCTATCTCGCCCGCGACCTGCGCGAACAACTGGCTCACGCCGTGTTGAACCTGCGCCAGCCCTTAAGCGTGCTATTGCAGCAGGCAGCTATGATGCAGGAACGCGATAGCCTGGCTGATGCGCTGACGGCGCTGGCCGAAGACCTGGATTGGCTGAGCGCGCGTCTCGATCAACCGGCTTACGATGTCCTGAAAGCGTTGGACGAGCGGCTGGAATTTCAAACGTTTCTGCGCGACAACAGCGGTTTTCCGCAGACCGGTGAAGGACGGGCGTTGAGCGTGGCGGCCTTCATCGACTACGCGCGCGGACGCGGGCCGCTGCTGGAATTCTTGCAACACATCCGTCAGTTGGCCAAACAGAAAATCGGGCAGCAGACGGACCTCGATGCGGTGTCGCTGTCCACCATTCATCAAGCCAAGGGGCTGGAATGGTCCATCGTGTTTGTGCCCAACTGCAATCAAGGGATATTGCCGTTCACCAGTGAGCGGGTCTCGAACCTGGAAGAGGAGCGCCGCTTGTTCTACGTGGCCGTCACGCGCACCAAGCAGCAACTGTATCTGCACAGCGTGAACAGCGAACCACAGTCGCAGTTTCTGGCCGAGGCAAAATTCGCCGCTACGCTGGACGCCGTGCTGGAGATACAACAGGTGCTGGCGTGTGATCCGCAAGACTGGCAGGCCAGCGACCTACTGTCCTTGTTGCGGCACATCACGGCCTTCGGCTTGGAACGCTACTTTCAACAGTGGTGGTCGGCAACGCGCGAACAGAAAAGCGCACTGGCACACGCGATCCAGCGCCTCCATGCGGCAGCGCAACAACGTGATTGGCTGACGCGGCTTAACCTCACGCTAGCGCAGATGACGATCTGGCAGGACATGGCACCGTTGCGGATCGAAGACGGCCCGATCGATTTTCCCGGTCTCGATGGATGTCTGCCGGCCGATGATTCCAGCGCCGTGACCGAACCGACCATGATTCAAGCAGGGACTTGGCTATTGTGCGATGCGGGATGGGCGCGCATTGATCGCATGGTGACGCCAGCGGGCGAAGTGGTCTCGGGCAGTGTGCGTCGCACTGCGTCGATGCGCTTGCTGGCAACGCTGCGCCCTCGGGCTGAGGCTGAATCAATCGAGATTGATCTGGCCGAGCGCCGCCTGGTGTTTGAGGCAGCCGAACGGGTCTTTGTCTGCGGGCACTGCAGGACTTTCATTAGCCGCGATCTCAATCTGTTGCTCAATCAACACAACCGGGCGGCACACGGTGGGACAGGCCCGCGTTATCGGCAAGTCCAACAGAACAAGTGGACGCTGACCCGCTGCGTTTTTTCGGCGCAGCCGCCGGCCAACGTGTTTGGCAATCTTTCAGACTAATCGCCCTGCTCCGCCGTTATGCGAAGCGCGCCGACCCAACCGTCATTGAAGCAAAGTATAGGACGCGCACGCCTCATACAGCGCTTTCACCGCTGCTCGGTCTTCGCCGAACCGACAGCGCATCATGCGCCGTTGCTCAAAGTATTTTCCCGTCTCGCCCTGCACTGACGGATCGGCTGCCAGCCAGACGGCCGTGTTGGCCCCAGCGTCGGGCGAAGTTTGTCCGCCAAAGCCCAGATCGTTGCTCAGCTGCGAATTCACATCGCCCGGATGACAGGCATTCACGGTGACGCCCGCTGACTTCAAACGTGCCGCGAATGCCACCGTCAACATCCGGTTCGCTTGTTTGGATTGGCGGTAGGCGGTGCCATTGTTGTAGCGCCGCCGCTTGAATTCGAGATCAGTCAAATCGAGATCGCCCGCCCAATAACTCGCCACATTGATCACCCGCGCCGCCGCCGACTTCTTCAAATGTTCACTGAACAACTGAGTCATCCAGAAGTAGCCCAACACATTCGTAGCAAATTGCAGTTCGATGCCTTCGGGTGTCTCGCGGCGCTGACGTGGCGAGACGGCAGCGTTGTTGATGAGGATATGAAGCGGGCCGCGCCACCGATCGACCAAGGCTTGAATCGATGACCGGCGAGAGACATCGACCAATTCGTAGCGCGCATTCAGGTTGCCGGTGGCCTGTCTGATTTCCTCGACGGCCTGTTGAGCCTTCTCTTCATTTCGACAGGCCAGCACGACCTCGTAGCCATCCTGAGCCGCCAACTGTCGCGCGATGGCTTCCCCGATCGCCCCGGTCGCACCTGTGACTAACGCGATGCGATTCAAGATGCCGATCCTTTGTCCGCTTGGTGACTGCGCGGGTTGCCCCTGCGCTGGAAATAACTCTGCAAAGGTGCCGTCGGTATAGAGGCTGCCAAACTTGTCGCGCCTCCACATATATATATTGAGTTTGGGGAAAGCAGCCTCAGCTACACGGGCCGTTGCTTCAGGAATCGGGTCGAAGGTCTGGGGTTTTAGGGACATGCTGGGCTCCTTTAGACGATGACCTTGCTGTATCTGCCAACGGGGGCGTAGCCTGATCTTATCCGAAAAATTTGTCCAATGAAAGCGGGCTGGTCGCTTGGCCCACTCGGGGAATTCGCCAGCAGTATCTCTTCAAGTAAACATGGGGGGCATTGGGTTGAGATGGCGGCCAGCGATTGATGAGTTTGGCGATCGAGCGATGATGGAGAGTACCACTTGATACAGCTAGGCAATGTAGAAATGATTTGACATTAGCCCTATATCACCCATTTTGGTGCATGCTGGTGCACCAAAATAAGAAAGCCTGATTTCCCTATGAATTCAGGCTTTTTTGATTGCCGGGCCGCACAATCGGCCGCTGAATGGCGGGATCCCGATCGTGCGCTGATTAGGCCGCCGATTGTGCAGACGAGTGTGCGGCTACTCATAGATCAGCCTGGTGCAGTTGTCCAGAAATCCAAGATGATAGCGATCGTCGCCGCGTCGGCCGTCGAAAGTTGTGACGCGCTGCACGCGCAACTCGTGTAGGTTGCAGGAGTAGAAATTGAATGGCCGCCCCGCCGCAGCCTGCGTCGCTGCAGCGATGTGTTCGTCGAACAGCAGCCTGAAGGTGTCGTAGGTCGGAAAGATGATCACCAGCCACGGATCACGGTGCAGCTGCGCGGCGAAGAGTTGCGCGTAGCGTCGATACTTCTCAGCGATGTGCTCCGGCTTCGAGGTCTGCTCCACCTCAATGAAGAAGGTCGAACGCCGCTCGGGGACCTCGAATTCGACATCTGGGATGAGGGTGAGTGTTTCCCCGGAAACACGGTAGACGCGCTTCTGAAATGCTCTGGACTCAGCATAGCACCCTGAGCGCACCGCCACCTCCAGCGCGGTGAGGTCATGCACGTTGTCGATCGGGTTGCTGATGTCCGGCGCCGTCACGTAGTTTGACCCGCGCTCGCGCAGCCGGGTGACCATCCGCGCACCCAGGGGAGTGAGATAGTAAATGTCTCGCTCGCGGCCACCCGCCGGCAACGGACTTCCCACCTTCACCGCGATCGCGCCCGTGTGTGCCAGCCGGTGCAATCGTCGATTCGCGGTCGACAGATTCACGCCCCACCGCATGGCGAACAATTCCGGCGTCCATTTCTTGAACCGCTCAAACTCGCACACGTCAGAGATCTGCTGCGGCGAGCACGCCAGCAAAGCGTTGACAGTTTCCGTTCGGCTCATAGATCTTCCTCCCGCGCGTTTCGCGCCAACAACTTAGCATACTCTTCGTCACCCAGCGCCTCACGGATGAAAGCGTGGAACCCGAATTCATCGACCAGGAAATAATGCGTCACTAATGCCCTGAGCCGATCGACTTCATGGCTCAGGCGGTTGCGATCGGCCGTCACTTCAGCCAGTTCAGCGACCAGACTATTCACTTCTGACACCGCGCGATCAAGTGGCTTATTCGTCATCGTCTACCTCGTGCTCGTCCAGGCTAAGTTCTCTTCAGCGATGGGGTCGCACTTATTCAAACGTATCCAGCAGCGCATCAATCACGCGACTCGATCGGCTGCTTTCTATCCGCCCCAGTTCCTTCTCGGCAGCCCCTTGCCCGCCGCGAATCGCCGCGAAGAGCGCCGCATTGCGCCGCCCCGCCGGCAACTTATCGAGCGCCTCGAAGAACGGCAGCAAGTCACGCTCCGCCTCACTCAACGAAATGCGCTGCACCTTGCTGTATATCAAACGCGGCTGTGGTCCTGGCTTCATCGCTTCCTCGATTCTGTAACAGGATTGCGCTACCCATCAACTCTGTTACAGAAATCTTTCCCGTGTCCCCGCAAGTGCGGGACGCCTGGCGTGTCACTCAGCCAGTCCCTTAAACACGCCCGGCCGCTGGGCCAACTTCGCCAGGCCAATCGCGTTGGCCGTCACCGGATCGGGCAGCATCTGCGCGTGGCCAATCTGCCTGCGCAGCGGCGCGTCGAGCACCAGCGCCCCGCCCCCGGCCAACAACACATACGAGAATTGGTTCGCGTTGCTCCACGTGCCTTCCACAAAATCGATCGTGCGCGTCGCCAGCGAGTTCAGGGCTTGCTTGATGATCGGCGTCAGGTCGCGCTTCTGGCCCGCCACGATCACCGCCACATGCCGCTTATCCAGATATTGCCGAATGTAGTCATCGGCCTCGGCCATCGACAGCGTAAAGCCCAGCTGCGCCTTCACCGCTCGCGCGATTTCATCGGCAGCCACACGCACGCCCAGCACATCGCCGCCGGTGAAGCGTTTCTCGATGCGGCCCTGCTTGACCAGTAGCAGATCGAGCGTATTGAAACCGCTGTCCAGCACCGCCACCGTCGCCTCGGTCAAGTCGCTTTCCTCGCGCACCCATTCGCCAGCATCATCCAGGCCCCAGGCGAAAAACGCGCCCACTGGCTGCGCCATGCACTTCGCCGCATGCACGGTGATATGCGAGGTTCCGCCGTCGTAGGTGAACGTGTGCTCGCCAAGCAACCAGCCCTCGATGCCCTTCACGGTTTCCTTGAAGGTGGCCGCCATCACCACCTCCACCGGCAGCGCGACCATCACGGCTAGATCAGTTGAGCCACCATCGACCAGCTGCGCCAGCAACGAGTAGGTCAGCGCCCGGACCTCCATCGAATCGCTGTACTTCAACGAATCGAAACGCTCCAGCGGCCGGGCGTAGCGCGCCACATTGTGGCCCACCAGATACGTGCCGCCAGCGAACGAGATCTGCACCGGCTCCTCGTCCTTGCGCGCTCGTCGGGCCACGTTGCCCAGCGACAACCCGCCCAGGTTCATATCGCCCACGCCCACTTGCGAGGGCAGGCTCACCACATTCAACCTATGCTCCTCGACGACCTCGCCCTTGTGCATGTGAGGAGTCACCACCACTTCCGCGCCCTTCATGTTCCCGTTTCCTAAATCGATACACACCTTGCGAATCACTTTAGTGTCCTCCTGATGAATGGTTGTTATCAATGGCGTCGCTTACGCTGCTTGCGGTGCGAAACTTCAGGCCATTTCAAATCGGCAGATTGCGCATAAGACACGAGTCATGGTCATTCGTGCGCCAGCCAGTGAATCTCTTGCCGTCCTATCTGAAGGGTGAAACTGCGGTAACTTGTGTAACATGTGTAACAAATTTCAATTTTCTTCTACTTCTGTTACCGTTGTTACCGCAGTTTCACTTTTTACCGGTTTTAAGGCTGAGGCTGAAACTTCACTGGCGGGGCTGGCCACCCTTAAGACTCGGACAGTTCCTTCACCCACTCTCAGCACGCAAGTGAATCGATCAGTCTGTGGAAAGAGCAGCTTCTTCTCGAGCAGCTTCACCCGGACGCCGCGTTCGGTGTCCGGAAAGACCGTCCCGGCTGTCTTGTAGAACTTGTACACCGCATTGAACGCCACCCGCGGCAACAGATACCAGTAGCGGTCGTCGTACCAGCCCATGAACTCACAGGTGACGGTTCTGGTCGCCACACTGGGCCACGCCCGGCCATCATCCTCTGGCGCGTCTTTGTGCCGCAGGTAGCAGATGCCTTGCGCGAACATCTGCTCCAACGCAGCGAAGTACATCTCCACTGGCTTCTCTTCCACGGAAACCTCCTGTTGTCGGCCGCCCAGGCCCATCAGCACATCCCAGCCCAACTTCAAGTTCGCGAGTGCCTCTTCTTCGTTCAGCGCGCCCACGGACTGCGCGTACTGCACGCCCATCTTGAATCCGATGTACAGCGTGGCGATGTTAGCCGGCAGCCGTAGATGCGAACCGCCTTCGCTCCGTGCGCGCTCAGTCAGTTCCAGTTGCAGCGCGGGCAACGTCTTTTCCAGTTCAGGGAATTGCGGAGCCAGCCACAGCGCGTAGCCGGCCAGCGCGTGAGGGTAGTGCTGCGCATCGTTCTGCTGCGCGAGCGTCAACGCGCTGCCTTCGCCGCGCGTCACCCGATCGGGACCGCTTTCGATCTGGAACAGCCGGCTATTGATACTCTCGATCGGCGGCAGTTGTTCGGCCGTCGAGATGATCAACCCCCGCGGCACAAACGTCTGCCGCAGCGTTAAATCACTGCGCATGCGCGTCCGGCCCGAGCCGTTGCCCCAATCGCGCAACAGCGTATCCCCCTTGCGTAATAAATCCTGCTGGCCGGCGAGCGTCGATTGCGTCGTGAAGTCATCAATCCACAGCGGCATATCCTTCAGCGTGAACGCCAATTTCTCCAGCGCGTTCTGCGTGGCCGTCCAGGACGCCGGCGGCGTGTTGAAGGCGAACGTCCCAAAATGAGAAAACGCCAGCGCCGTCAACGTGCTTTTCAAACAGCCCGTCGTGCCAAAGAGCCAGATGGTGAAGAACAGCGGGATCAGCTGGGCCAGTGGCGCCAGAAACATCGCTGCCCACAGCGGAAACGAAATATCGTAATCGGCCACGTCCCAGAAGCGCAGACTCGCCTGCATCGCCTCGCGCACGTTCTGGGGTTCTGTCGGCAGCTTGTAGCGCGCCAGGTTGTGATCTAAGCGGACCCGGACGCCCTTCACGCCCACCGCCCCATTCGAAGACAGATACCGCCAGGTCCCCTCAATCAAGCGCCAGCCGGTGTGGCTGTAATCGCTACGCATCTCCACCGCGTTGCTCAGCGTCAGAATCGCAGCCCGCAAATGGTCCTTCGTCGCCGCGCCGGCGGCGATCACCGCCCGCGTGCCCCACTTCACCAGCGGCCAGTGCATCTGTCCAAACTCGCCGGCCTCGATGTCGATGCGCGGCAGGCATTGTCCGTTGGGCAACTTGCCCTCAATCTCAAACTTGCGCGCCTGCGTTTCGCCGTCGTCCTCGACCACATCCGTCACAATCTGCGCCGTGAAGTGGGATAACACCACCAACCGATCGTGCCCCAGATTGTCATACACCCGCTGGCACATGCGCCCCGCCATGATCTCGTACTGCGGACGACCGTGGTCGTCCAGCCCGGCTTCCCGCCTGGCCTGCTTCAATAGTGCCTCAAACGTATCGCTGCTCAAGTTCAGCTGCTTCGCGATATCGGTCCGTCTCCGCATCAGCACAAACATGTCCAGACGGATGAGCAGCGCAAAGACATGCCGCATTTCGTCATCGCGCTTTTCCTCCTCTACTTCCTGCGTGCGTGCCAGCACGACATCGAGCCACGTCGGCGCCGACTTCAATAGCGCGGCGCAGGCTTCCGCCGTGGCCCCCATTTTCAGCCACTTGTTCGCATCCTTCTCAGGCCATTCCACACAGCGCGCCAGTGGACCGATTCCGTCCAGTACCTTGTCGCGATTGTGCTCCCCGGCCCGATCGTTATCCAGCCCCACGTAGATCGTTTCATGCTTGCCCAACAGCGCCACCAGCCGCTCGTCGGCGTACGCCCCGCCCAACCCGATCGCCGGCACGTCCCATTGGCCCAGCGTCCACGCATCGGCCTGGCCTTCCACCAGCACCACGCGCGCCGCCTGTGGCTTCCAGGTCTGGTTGAAGAACACCTGCTTATCCCCGGCCAACTCCACGGGCAGGTTATAGTGCCGCTTCTCTCCGATGTTGCGCCCCGACAAATAGCCCACCCGCCCCAGCTTCGCATGCGCGTAAATCAGCATATGACCCGGCGTACCGCGAATCTCATCCTCGCGCAGCCAGGCCATGTTGACCGCAACCTTCCACTTCTTCGCCCACTCGACTACATTGCCGCGATGGCCGATCAGTGCCACGGCCGCCGGGCACTCGGGATCGATCTGCTGCGCGATGAGGAACTCACGCAGCCGGTGCGTGTTGCCACTCCAATACCCCAGGCCGACCTCATCACCGGTCGGCGCGTTCCAGCCGCGCGAGGCCACATACTCCAACGCCTCTTTCGAGGCCAAGAGTTCCTCATGGAAGAACCGGGCGGCGCAAGTGAAGACCTCTTCGCGCGATCGCTTATCAACCAACGCCTGCTGCTCCGCCTCGCTGAAACGCGGCGCTTCCAGCCCGTAACGTTTTGCCAGGTAGACCAGCGCTTCTTTGAATTCCAGGCCGCGGTGCAGCTGCAGCCAGGTGTACACATCGCCCGCTTCGTGGCGCGAATTCCACACATAGTATTGCTGCTGCACATCGACGGTCAGTGAATCGTGCGCCTTCCCTTTGCGATAGCGCGCGTGCTCCCGATCCGTTAGCGGTTCATCCTCGTTGATGATGTCTTCGAGTTTTGCCGCTTCTTTGATTTCGTCACTGGTTGTCGTCATGTCGTTTTTTAACCTTGAACAGGAATGGCTGCATGTACCTCTCTGCCTCGCTCCGCTTCGCCAACTCATAGCCTCGTCGCCTAAACTCATCCATCAGCCGTGTGAACGTGCCATCATTCAGATTGGCCTCAACCACGTTCCCCTGCAATATCTGATCTGCCATCACGCCGGCGTCCTGTAGCGGCGTTCGCGTCACGGGCGGTGCTGGCTTGACGGCCTCAGTCCAGCGTTTCATCCCACGTCCTCTGGCGTCGCTGAGTGTTCGTGTCGGGGCCTAACGCAGCGCTTCAATCTGCGCCTTGACCCGGCCGCGCTCGTCCAGGATTACCAGGCGATCATTCGCCGACTTATGATTGAATATCCGCATGATCTTCAACAGCACGACCACGATGTAACTCATCAGCAATCCCAGCAACAGGAATAAGCCAGTCGCCACTTTAGCAAGCAAATCGCTACGTTGCCGCTCCATCACCAGCGCCGTACCCAGCGCCACGCGATCCTTATCCAGTTGAGCCGCCTCAGCTTGCGCTCGATCACGTTGCGTGGTGACGGTCGTCAGGTTGGCGCGCAGTTCTGGAATCGCGCGTAATGCCTCGCCCGATTGCTGGATCGAGGTCAACGCCGACTGCCCTGCCTCAGACGCCAGCGCGATCGCCTGTATCGCCGCTAATTGCGCCGCGTGACTGGCCTCGCTCGCCGCCTGCAACTGGCCTTGCTGAGCCGCTATCCGAGCCGCCTCGGCCTGCTGGAACGCCGCCTGATACTGCGCTACACTGGCTTGCGCCGCGTACAGTGAAGAGTACGCCTGATTGATTGCGGACTGAGCATTCTGCATGGCCTGATTGGCAACCGTCTGCCACTGATCGGCCCGTGCGTTAGCCGCGTCAACGGGGTTGACCGGCGGAACTGGCGTCGTCACCACTGGCGGAGGGGGAGGCGTCGCCGGTCCCTGTGCATACGCTACCTGAGAGATCAACGCAGCCAGCAACAACACGAGTCCGATGATGACGTAGCGCCTCATGGAATCAATCCTCCAATGATGGCGTTCAATTCTCTGGACGCCTCTTTGTACGCATTACCGCCCGTCACGCCCCACAACTCGGCGATAATCTCGCGCTGGCTCTTCCCCTGCTTAATCAGCTGGCGCACACTATTCTGCAATCCAGCCGCTTCTACACCCTCAAATGGGTCCACTTCCGCCGCTTTTGCCGCTTTTTTGGAAGCGGGACTGTACACTACTGGAAGTGGCTCAGAAGCGGCTCCGGAAGCAGCCTTAGAAGCGGGGCCGGAAGCGGCCATCGACTGCATATCCTGCAACGACAGGTCGGGGAATGTCACCACCTGCGCCGGCGCAGTCTGCAGCCGCAGCAGCGCATGGCCCGGCGTCAGCGTCTCAACCCGTCGCGCCTCAATTGCATCAAACCCCACATTCCGTGCCTGCAGTGAACTCGTCCAGAACGAGATTAGCGCGCTGAATGAATCTCGCGCCCACGACTTCTCAAACAGATCAGATGGTGCGCCCTTGGCCGTGATGAACTCAAACATCCGATACTTCCGGCCCTCAGCCACAATGCGCTTGATCAGCTCGGTAATTGAGGGCACCTTATCAGCAATCAGATTCACCTCATCCACCAACACCATAATCGGCTGCACTTTGTCATGCTTCAATTTCAGCCGGATCCGCCGATCAAGTTCAGCGATCAGGTCATTGGCCGATTGCTCTATGTCCCGCGCGCGCGTGTAGGTCTCCAGGCTCGGAATATCCTCACTGATGTCGTCGTGAATGTCCCAGGCCAGCACGCGCACCCCGATCAGCGCGCACTGCCGATCGATAAGCCGCAACAACGTCGTCTTCCCCTGCCCTTGCCGTCCGATCACCAGCGCACTCAACAACTGATCGAGCCGCCCGTACACCGGCTTCCCATCCTCGCCAAATCCGAACAACAGCTGATCGACCGATGGCTGCCACGTCTTCAGCAATTCCGCAAACGTCGGAATGCGCGGCCGTGTCAGCGGGGTCGCCACCTGCGCGATCGGCTCAGCCGACATCATCGGTGACTGCCGCTCGTCAATCATCGTCACGTCCCACGGCGCGCTATTCGTCGCGGCCGCAATCCGCGCCGCCTGGCTGCGCTTCGCGGCTTCAATCAGCGCCGCCAGTTTCATCGGCGGTGGCACATCCAACTGATCGATCGCCGTGGCCCCACTCAACAAATCTGCGTAATTGCCAATCAGACCCTCGGACGAAATGAACTTGATCGGCTGCCCCGTACGCGGATCGAACGTCACAAACGCCAACTGCGGATTGTTCGGCGGACCATACGTCACCAGCGCGGCCCGCTTGTGCAGCGCCTGCGTGGCGGCCTCCGTCGCGCGCTTCAACGTGCGTTGGCCGTAAACGACTAACGCACTCACCACCAGCGCCGGAAGGAGAAACCAGAAGACCACCACGTTGAACACCGCGTTGTAGGGAACTGCGGCACGTTCAGCATTGGCGCGCTCGAGCGCCCCACCCACTTGCACAAATACCTTCGTGGCCTCGGCATCGACGAATGTCTGCGTAGAGGCGTAGATCACCGCACTCTGCGTGGACGATGCGCTAATCGCATTGCGCGTCGCATCGGTATTCATCGTCGCCTGAGTCGCCTCGGCGCGAACCACTTGTCGCGTGGCATCGGCGCTTATCGCGGCTTTGGTGCCCTGCCCGGACAGATAGATCGCGGACTGCGTGCTGCGCAGTTCCCGATCAGAATCAATCGCGCTGATCGTCGCGTGTGCCTGGCTTTGGCTGACAGCGCAAGACGGGCTGGACTTATCGAACGTGCACGGGTCCATCGTGCATCCGCTCAATAGCACCAGTATCAACCCTATTGTGCGGAATACCTTTCCCATCAGAACCCCCACCGATCCGCATCCTGATCAACGCGCGCGCGCCTTACTACGGGCACCGTTTGTCTCTGCGCCGGCAATTGATCGATGATGACCGTCTTCCCATTATTTCCATTTTGTTGGCCAGTCTGAGACGGGAGCGTGATCGTGGATTTTCGTGTCAGGACATCTTTCACTAGGCTCATCAGCTCTGAATTCCGCTGTAGTAGCCAGATCGCGATCACGCCACCGACGATCAGCACCATACCCAGCGGCACCAGCGCTCCAACGATGCGCTCCAACGCAAACGCCAGAGCCGGGCCGGCCAGCACGATGCCAGCGACAACCGCGATAAGCAGCGCGACTCGCGAGTGCAAGATGCTGCGCAACAACAGCGCCAGCGCGATGGTGGGGATGATTCCGTTCAGATTGATGGCAGGCATTTGCACGTTCATGGTATTCTGGACGGCCGTCTGTTGCCTCAAAATGAACTGCTTTCCCGGGCAACAAATCAAAAATCTCGCGCGACACACTGCGCAGACTCAGCCACAGCCCATGTCCGACCAATACGTCGGACGCACGTTCGTCGCAAACAGATCGGACAGCTTAGTTCTACTGGCCCCTTTCGATGTATAATCAAAGTCGCAGACTGGCGGGCGTCGGTCTGCTGGCCCAGTGTTCCCTGCTCACGGCAGAGAGCACTATATTCTTGTTACGATGTGCTCGCCGCCGTCGTTGTGCGTTCGCGCGCCGATGACTGGCGGGCAGGGAGTGGGCATCCACCGCCGTTTGAGTGATTGGGCTGCCCGTCAGTCGTCGAGGTACGCCGGCTGCACTGCAGTTTACGCGTCGGCAGGCCCGCTGGAGTTGGCGTGTTGGTATCTAACGGTTCTAGAGTCTGCCAGTGCGAGTATTCCGGGTTGTCTGGATCATCCGGGATCGATTCAAGGAAAGCGATCAGGCGAGCTAGCGGAGAGATTCGGGCAGCAGCTGGAATGGTCAAGCCAACCCCTTTCGCGGGGTAGGGATGGAGTCAAGCCCGGGCTCAACGATAAGCGAGCGCTGGTCGATGTCTGAGAAACTATCACGTTGGAGCAGGTCGCTGAGTTGTGTAATCTGTTCGTTGATGACAGCGCTTTGCTCTTCCAACGCTGACAGCCACATTTGTTCAGCCATATGTCGTGCCCAGTCTGGCAGGCGAGGATTGCTGCACCAATCGTGAATGCGGCCGAGGGGGATACTTTCACCCTTTTCGAATTGGTTGACACGGGCGGTGCTAATACCAAGTGTGTCGGCCATGTCGTCTTGGGTCAGGTCGCGCTCTTTGCGAGTGGCTTTCAGGGTTTTGTTGGGTGTCATATTTGTCTCCATTAAGTTCTTTGTATTCACAGGGTACAGTTTACTCATAGCGGACAAAAAGTCAAGTGGGGGCGTAAAAATTTAAGGATTGCCTTATAATGCGACTACTTATGATTGCTCAACGACGACCCTACGCGAGTTGGTTAGAGCGGAAATTTCTGGCGTGGCAGACCAGCCAGGATAGCCGCAAAACCGTAACTGAATTTGCCGAATTCCTTGGCTTCCCCAAACAGACGGTAACTAACTGGCTAAACGATCAGCGGTTGCCGAGCCCAGAGAATGCCAACGAAATTGCTATCAAGCTGGGCTATGACGTTAGCGGACACGCACTGCTGGGGTTGTCCACGCCCAACATCAAATGGTTGAAGGTCTCGAAGGTGTGGGACGTTCTGACGGACGAAGAGCAAAAGAAGTATTTAGAGGAAATTGAACGCGATGCTCAAGCGAACATCGCGGCGGCGACGAAAGTATTGAAACCGGAGAAACCCAAACGTGGCAAACGTGCTAAAGAAGATCCGATCCCGCAACCGGCTAAAGCAAGCAGGTAAAGCCTGGCCATCGTTAGACTGCCAACAACAAGCTTTTTATACCACCAGCATCGAACAGACCGCGGCCGTCCATATAAGTAATGCACCTCAGTGTCAGCCGCCATTATTAGACGTCAATCCAACTGGCGTGGTATCACAGTCGGCTTACAGACCGCCGACTCCTCGGTTGTCCGACATGCCGTATGCCTTAATAATTATTGTTATGAGCGGCGGGCTACTGGCGTTACTGGGAGTATACGATAGAGGCGGTATGTCGCTGCCGGTATTTTTGTCTGCTGGCGTTGGTGCGATCGCGTTCGGTCTAGGTAGCTGCGTGGCTGTGGCGATCAACAGCTGGCGGGCAGTGGAGAGTCTGCGAGAATGGCGGGCGGAGATGACGGAACGGCCGAGGAAGTGGAGTTGGGAGTAGGGTCGATACCAATGTCCCAAAGCTGTAGCAGGTGTTTCAGCAGAAACACTCCAACTTGAGGTTGAGAATATGGTCGTTGCGGCGATGTTGATGGTGGGCGGTTCAATCCTGACGATGGAGCACTGCTGATCGCGCTGGGTTGCATGGGGGGCGTCGTTCAGTGGCTGGCGCGAGTGACACTGCGCTGAGTGAAGTCCTGAAATTCTGTGAGAGTGTCAACAATCGGGCCGCTGCGCCCGATTTTGTTATGAGGTCACATGCCTGACAAACGTATACCGGCCCTGGGGCTGATCCGGGTCAGCACGAAACACCAGGCCAAGCAGGGTTACAGCCCGGAGGAGCAACGCGCCGCGATCGCACGGTTTGCCGACGACCAGAACCTGCGCATCGTGGAATACGTCATGGAGGAAAAGACAGGCTTTACCCTCGATCGACGCGACGTGCGGCGAATGCGTGAGCTGGCCCAACAGGGTATTATCCGGGGTGTGGTCGCGTTCGTGATGGATCGGTTAAGCCGCGATCTGGAATTGCAGATTGCGCTGCGTAAAGAGATTAAACGGCTGAAGTTGGAACTCTACACGACCACGCGCGGATTGATCGAGGATACCCCGGAAGCGAACCTTTTGTCCAACATCGAAGGCGCGTTTAGCCAGCACGAGATAGAACTGTTCGTACGACGCTCGAAGATGGGCCGGCTGGGCAAGGCGAAGCAGGGCAAATGGGTGGGGGTGGGGCGGCCGCCCTATGGTTCCCGGCGGGAAGGGGAACGTGGCAGTACACGCCTGGTGGCTGTTCCCGAGCAAGTGCGCGTTGTGAAGCAGATCTTCGACTGGTACACTGGCTGGAACGGCAAGCCACCAATCGGATTGGCGAAGATCGCGGCGAGATTGATGGAGCGCAAAGTCATGGCTCCGCATGGGGGGAAGGTTTGGTGGGGATCGACCGTCGCCACGATCCTGCACACGCGGGCGTATCTGGGCTTTGTGAAATACGGCGGGGTCGAGATTCACGTGCCAGAACTGGAGATCATTGGCCGGGAGCAGTGGAACGCTGCCCAGCACCAGGCGAAGGCTAACTTCACCGAGGCGAAACGTAATCGCCAGCGCGAATATTTGATGGCACGGCGCATCACCTGTGCCTGCGGGTACGCTATGACGGCTTTCACGTATCCGCGATCGAACCGCGAGGGCTTCACCTCCTTATATCAATGCAACACCAAACGCATGCCCAAAGGAACCTATGCTGTGGGGTGCCATTTCGGGAAGATTTCGATCGGCCGGGTCGATACCAAAATTTGGGAGTTCATACGTGTGCGACTGACGCCGGATCAGTTGGAAACCGGCATCAAGGAGCATGAGGCGTTTCAGACCAATCAGCCTGACCAGGCGGCGGAGCGCATCGCCGAAATTAATGCGGAGATTGTCCGCGCGGAAAAGCAGATCAATGCGCTCTTTGATCGCTTTGGTGGAACGTCTGAGGCTGATCGGGAATTAATGGCGCTGACCGAGACAAAGATCCGCGAGATTCGGCAGCAGGTGGTAGGGCTGCGCGCGGAGCGAGAGGAATTGTTGAATAACGCCGATCGAGCGCAGACGCGGGCCGTGGAGCGCGCCGCGATGCTCGATCGAGTCAAGGCGCTGTCCGGTAAGTTGGACCGGGCGACGTTCGCGACGAAGCGGAAGGTGATCGAATTGTTGGACGTGCGGGTGAAGCTGGGCCGGCGCGAGAGCGGGAAGCGGTTCGGGTATGTGTCCAGCCTGTTGTAGGATCAGCCGATCGAGGTAGAGTTTGATTAGGCCTTATGGTCTGCCAATTGATATTGTCTAAATTCCCCCGTTACTTTACTTCCAGCGCTTGTAGAAGCCGACCACCGACCAGCCCAGCGCATGCAGCAGGAACTGCGCGGAGAGCAGCGCGTCCAGATCGTTGCCGATGATCATGCGCCGCTCGCGCTGCATCAGCCACGGGAAGCGAGTGAGGATGTCAGTCCGGTTGAACATGAGTGACAAGTGATGAGTGATAAGTGATAAGTGATAATTACTTCGGCGCACGTCCTGCTCAGGAGCTTGACTTACTACGTCATTGCGAGGGCTAATCAAACGTCGAACGGCGCAGTTGTTTGATCTGCCCGCGCCGTTTCTTGCTTTCGATGCGTCTGGTCTTGGACGCCGCCGTGGGCCTGGTGGGCCGGCGTTTTTTCGGCTCGTGTAGCGCCGCTGCCAGGACGGCTTGAAAGCGTTCCATCACCGCCTCGCGGTTGCGCAGTTGACTGCGCTCCGATTGCGACGTGAGATGCAGCACGCCCTCCTGGTCGATCAGGTTCTTGAGTTGGCTTAGAATTCGCTGACGCTGCGCGTTCGTCAGGCTGGGTGAGTGCGCCACGTCGAACAACAACTCCACTTGCGTCTCGGTCTTGTTGACGTGCTGCCCGCCCGGCCCGCCGCTGCGCGCAAAACGATACTGCATTTCGGATTGCGGAAGATGGAGTTCGGAATTGATGATGAGTAAGACTGAGTCCATAGGGTCACTTGCCACAATTTCCACACAGCTTACAATGACAGGCATACTGCGAAAAATCTCTAACACGGAGTGTGTCACATGGCGGTCTTTCAACCGGTCAACGAACAACTCGGCTACTGCTTTCATCCACCCGCTGATCCGCACGAGCTGGGACATCCACAACTGGATGTGGTGCTGCGCGCCACCCCGACCGGCGAGCACTTCGATCCCGAAGCGCTGACGTGCCTCGTCGCTACTACCACTGGATCGACCAGGCTGCACATCGGTCATCCCTGGACGCAGGATACCACGTACCGTGTCTGCGCGGGTGAGATCGCCATTGAAGACGCCCGGCATGAACAAGTTAAAGCCTTCACGTTCGGTGGAACCTTACAGATCGACACAGATGCGCGGCGCACCGTTTGTCGATTGGCGTCGCCCGCCCCGCTGCTACAACATTCTAAACAGGCCCTCTCGCTGGACGAGCACTTCATCGAAGAAGTAGCCATCCTCTTCGCCCAGCGCCGCGCGGTGCAGGATGACGATGATTTTGAACGCCGTCTTGCCGCAGCCGATCCATTGCTGCTCTACCGGGCCTGCCTGAAAACCTTGCATGAAAAATTCGAGCATTTCCCGGTCACCGATGACGCCCATCGCCACTTCAAGCAATTCCTGCGCACGGCGACACAGGCGGCAACCGAAGAGTTCGCCAATCTGACCGACCTACTGTAACTGGAAAAACGTGACAGCGGGAAAGAGGGATGGAGGGATGGAGAGAACTTTTCTCGCTTTCTCACTATCCCTCTTTCCCTCTATCTCGTTATTACTTCCCCGCTACTACCAGCGCGATGTTGGCCTGCTTCAAATCGTCTTCATCGAACTTGCGCAAAGTCGGCGCTTTCCACGCTGTCAACGCCACCGCGATCAAACACCCCAACCCGCCCGTAATCACGCTCAGCGAAGCGCCAAACAGCGCCACCACAACGCCTGCTTCCAACTCGCCCAGCTGCGGCCCGCCCATGAAGAAAATCATATTCACCGACGTCATCCGCCCGCGCAATTCATCGGGTGTGACCACCTGCCGAATGGTCTGGCGCAAAATCATACTGACCGTATCCGACGCCCCGGTCGCCGCGAGCATGAGCAGCGAAATCACAAATGACCGCGAAATGCCAAACAGCAGCGTCGCCACGCCATAGATCGCCACCGACCACAGGATCACCGCGCCCGGGTTGCGAATGCGCGTGATGAAGCCCATCGCACTGCCCGCGATCAATGAACCGATCGCGGCGGCCGCCGTCAACAGCCCGTACCCTAACGCGCCGACCTGTAAGATTTGCGCGGCGAAGATCGGCAGCAGTTGATTAGCCGACGAGAAGAAGGTGGCAAAGAAATCGAGCAGCATCGTGGAACGGACGATCGGTTGGCGAAAGACAAAGCGCAGACCTTCTTTCACTGAACCCAGCGAGGCCGTACGTTTGATCTCCTGGTTGGCCGGACGCATGATCAGCAGCGCGCCAATCACGGTGAGAAACGACCACGCGTTGATCCAGTACACGATCGCCACACCCTGCACCCCGATCAGAATTCCGGCGATCAGCGGCCCCACGATGGTTGCCACATCAAACATGATCGAATTCAAACTCAGGGCGTTGGCGAGATGTTCGCGCGGCACCAGGCTGGGAATCAGGGCTTGCCGCGCCGGACTATCAAACGCCGAGGCGCTCGCCGCCAGCGCGTTGAGCAGATAGATCGGCCACACGCTTTGCAGGCCACGATCGGTCAACAGGCCCAGACTGGCCGCAAAGATCGCCATGGCCGATTGAGTGATCAGCATCACCCTGCGCCGATCGCGCGCATCGGCCACCGCTCCGCCGACGAGGGAGAAGAAAATGATCGGGGCAACGCGCGACAGGCCCACCAAGCCCAGCGCCAACGGGTTGTAGTTCGTCAGCACCGAAATATGCCAGTTGATCGCCACCACCTGCATCATCGATCCGGCCTGTGAGATGAGTTGCCCCAGCCACAACAGGCGGAAGTCGCGATGTTGCAGTGCGACGAAAGGAACGGTGTTGTTAGCCATATGCCTGGCAGCCAGTGATGGAGAAAATGAGAGACAGAGGGAAAAAGAGAATCTCGCTATCTCTCTGTCACTCCATCTCTAACTCCGCCACCGACTCTACAATCCGCGTCGGGCGATAGGGGAATTTTTCCACCATCTCGCGTGTGGTGACACCCGTTAAAACCAACACCGTCTCCATACCCGCTTCCGTGCCGACGCGCACATCAGTGTCCATGCGATCGCCCACCATGATCGTGTTGCTGGAATGTTCATTCAAGAAACGCAGCGCCGTGCGCATCATCAACGGATTGGGCTTGCCCACGAAGTACGGCTGAATGCCTGTCGCCGTTTCGATGAAAGCGGTGATTGCGCCACAAGCCGGCACCAGGCCGCCCTCACCCGGCCCACTAGGATCGGGATTCGTGGCGATGAAACGCGCGCCCTTGCTCACCCAGCGCACCGCCTGCGTCAGCCGCTCATAGTTCAACGACGTCGTCTCGCCCACCACCACATAATCGGGATCATGATCCGTCAAGATATAACCCACTTCGTGCAGCGCATTGGTCAGTCCGCTTTCGCCGATGACGAACGCCGTGCCGTCCGGATGCTGCGCTTTGAGGAATTGCGCGGTGGCTAACGCCGAGGTGTAAATGTGTTCCGTCGTGAGGTTGACGCCGATGCGCTGCAAGCGATGCTGCAAGTCGCGCGGTGTGTACAGCGGATTGTTGGTCAAGATCAGAAACTTGATCCCGCGTTCAGGCAGCCGATCGAGAAAGCTGTTCGCGCCGGGAATCAGTTCGCTGCCGCGCACAATCACGCCATCCATATCGATGAGATAACTCTTGGGCATAAACGCATCCTTTTCATGGAAATCATTGGGCAACTATACCACACAGCCCATTGATCATGCCGAACAAAGGATAGAAAACACATTGACACCCGCTTTCAAAAGTGCTACGATGCAAGCGGGTGGATGCAGTCTGGTTCACCCTACCACAACCGATGGCCCCGCTGCTCCCCGCGCGGGGTTTTCTACGCCAGGAGGTGAAGCATGCCCTACGTGAGTGAACTCCTGGGCAAGCCCGTAGCCGACGTCGACGGAACTCGTATCGGTCATCTGGACGATCTCATTGCCACCCAGCGCGGGGACGTGCCGCACCCGGTGGTGGTGGCGATCGTGATCAAACGCTCGCGCGGCAACCTGATTGTGCCCATGTCCGATGTGGTCGTGTTGATTGCACCGGCGATCCCTTTAACCAAACAAACCAAAGACATCGAACCCTACGTGCCCGGCCAGTCCGATATCTATCTGGCGCGTGACGTGTTGGACAGACAAATCATCGACACGGACGGGGTGCGCGTGGTGCGCGTCAACGATCTGGAACTGACGCGCGTCAATGTCGATTTCTACGTCGCCAACGTGGACACCAGCGGCTTGGGCTTGCTGCGCCGCCTGGGCATGGGCAAAGTCGCGCAGCGATTCATCGGCCGATCACAGCGCAAGGGTAGTCCGACGGGCACCATCTCGTGGGACGATATTGAGCTGCTCTCGCCCGATCAGCCCATGCGACTGCGCGTCTCCAGCGATCGCATCAGCGATCTACACCCCGCCGACCTGGCCGAAATCATCAGCGACCTCACCCGCACTGAAAGCGACAAGTTGCTCGAATCACTCGACGTGGAGACCGTGGCCGAAACGCTGGAAGAAGTGGAGCCGGAATTTCAGGCGGCCCTGGTCGAAACGATGCCGGACGAACGCGTGGCCGACGTCTTGGAAGAAATGTCGCCCGATGCCGCGGCTGACCTGTTGGCTGAACTGCCCGAAGACCGCAGTGAAGATCTGCTCAACTTGATGGAGAAGGACGAGGCCGCCGACGTCCGCAAGTTGCTCTCGTACCCCGATGATTCAGCGGGCGGCTTGATGACCACTGAATTCGTTGCGGTCCAAGCCGATCTG
Organism: Anaerolineae bacterium; assembly: GCA_003154115.1. Classification (GTDB taxonomy): domain Bacteria; phylum Chloroflexota; class Anaerolineae; order Fen-1058; family Fen-1058; genus Fen-1058. The sequence continues at coordinate 6,971 of PMCF01000174.1, read as the reverse complement.
ACCGCCGAGCAGACCATCGCTGTGCTGCGGGATTTGGGTCCGGATGCTGAGACGATCTATTACATCTACGTGGTCGACGAGCACGGCAAGCTGGCCGGGGTCTTCTCCCTGCGCGATCTGGTCATCGCCAAACCCAACGTGCCCATCGCCGAGTTTATGCATCGCCGCGTGGTGACGGTTAATGCGTTGGATAGTCAGGACGCTGTCGCGCACGCCGTTTCGAAGTACAACTTGCTGGCGGTGCCCGTGGTGGACGATCAGAATCGCTTGCACGGTATTGTCACCGCCGACGACGCGCTGGACAAGATCATTCCCACAGCTTGGAAGAAGCGGCTGCCTAAGTTGTATCGGTAATCAGTTGATTAGGGATCAGGGATCAGTCAATCGGGGATCAGAAAAGCCGATCGGTGGTCTAGCGTCCGAGCGGTCCGAGCGGCCCAATCAGCAATCCACAATCAGAAATCTAAAATCGCATCATGGCCTTTCGTCACCGCATTCGACCATTCCGCGCCCGCTTGATCTTGCTGCTGGCCGTCATTGGGCCGGGCATCATCACCGCCAACGTCGATAACGACGCGGGCGGCATTACCACCTATTCCGTGGCAGGCGCGCACTACGGCTACAGTCTGTTGTGGCTTATGCCGCTGATCGCACTGGCACTGATCATCGTGCAGGAAATGAGCGCGCGGTTGGGCATCGCCACCGGCAAGGGTCTGGCAGATCTCATTCGCGAGAGTCTGGGCGTGCGCTTGACGGCCATCATTATCGGCATCGTCCTGTTCGCCAACCTCGCCAATACCGTCAGCGAATTCGCCGGCGTGGCCGCCAGTCTGGAGATTTTCGGCGTCAGCAAATATATCGCCGTGCCGGTGGTCGCTATTTTGGTGTGGCTGCTCATCGTGAAGGGCAGCTACGGACGGGTCGAGAAAATCTTTCTGGTGGCGAGCGCGATCTATTTGACCTACGTGCTCTCTGGCATTATGGCCCAGCCCGATTGGCAGCAGGTCGCGCAGGCTTTTGTCACGCCGAGCTTTCAATTCAACGCCGGTTACGTGACCATCGTCGTGACCATCATCGGCACGACGATTGCGCCCTGGATGCAGTTCTATCAGCAAGCTTCGATCGTGGACAAGGGGCTGAAAGTCACCGACATGATCTACGAGCGCATCGACGTGATCGTCGGATCGTTGTTCGCGGTGTTTGTCGCCTCGTTTATCGTCATTGCCTGCGCGGCCACCCTCTATGTGCACCATATTCAGATCACGACAGCGCAGGATGCGGCGCTGGCCCTCGAGCCACTGGCCGGCAAGTACGCGTCGATTCTCTTTGCGCTAGGGCTGTTAAACGCTTCGGTGTTTTCTGCGGCGATTCTGCCCCTGTCTACCGCGTACGTCGTGTGCGAGGCGTTCGGGTGGGAGATGGGGGTCAATCGGAGTTTCAGAGAAGCGCCCATTTTCTTCGGTGTCTACACGGCGTTGATCGTGCTGGGCGCAGGCATTATTTTGCTGCCGATTCCATCGCTCATCAACGCCATGCTATCCAGCCAGACGTTGAACGGCGTGCTGCTGCCCATCATCTTGATCGTGATGTTAAAGTTGATCAACGACCGGCGCTTGATGGGACGCTTTACGAACGGGCGCGTGTTCAATTTTGTGGCTTGGGTCACGGTCATCATCGTCATCTTGCTGACGATCGTGCTGGTCATCGTCAGCTTCTTCCCGCAAGTGCTGCCCGCGTAACAAAGAAACCGGGTTTCTCCATGTTAAACGTTCAATTCCATTGGGATTGGAGAAACCCGGTTTCTTCAAAGAGCAGTTCTCAACACCTCAAGTTAAACTGTTCGGGCGTCAGATTCAAATCGGGCGCGAGGCGCGCCACGTACTCACACCAACGGCAAGCGTCGCCTAATTCCACCGTGTTCGCGCGCTCCAGGGCTGCTTCCATGATCGTCGCAGCATCGGCGGCGTGGCCGCGCGCCAGGGTCGCCAGCGCCAAACCAATCTGCCAACTCACCGCTTGATCGCGGTTCGCCATGGCCGTGAAATGCACCAGGGCATCGTCGAATTGACCGGCCGTAATGGCGCGCCAACCCAACCAGCCAAACTGTGACGGGGATCGATCATCCGCCACCAGTTCAAACGCGCGCACGGCCTCGGCGCGGCGGTCGAGCAGCGCCAGCGTATGACCGAGGCGGCCATAGAGTGCTGCGACCGCGCCGATCGGATCGCCAATCTCCTTCCACAAATTCAACGCCGCCTCGAAGTTGGTTAACGCATCAGCATAGTTTTTCAACAACAAGCATTCTTCGCCCAGCTGCGCATCGGCTTGGGCCTCGCCAAAACGATCACGGGTTTGGCGATACGTCGCTAACGCCGTCTGGAACAGACTCACGGCTTCGACGTTGTTGCGCTGCAAATGGCGCGCTTCACCCAACGCCAGCTGCGCATCGGCTTCCCCGCGGCGATCTTCAGTTTCATGGAATTGGGTCAGCGCCAGTTGACTGTGCTGCGCCGCGCCCTCATAGTCCCGCCGCTGCAAGTGCAGCCGGCCAATCGCGAGTTCGGTTTCAGCCACATTGCGCCGTAGGCCGGCCGTCTTGAATTGGGTCAGCGCCTCCGCGTAGCATTCGCCCGCGCGTTCCAGTTGCTTGAGTTTCACCAGCGCGTCACCTAATGCTTTCAGCGCCGCGGCCTCGCCCGCCTCGTTCTTCTCCGCCCGATAAATCTTCAACGCCTCTTCAAACCGCTGCACGGCCAAGGGCGATTTCCCGCGCAGCTGTAAGCTGCTGCCGATGACCAGCAAGGCATTCGCCATGCCGATGGCACTGCCACACCGTCGATAGATTTCCAGCGCTTCTTCATAGCTGCGCTGCGCTTCTTCCTGGCGGGCCAGTGCTTCCAGCAAGCGGCCTTGCGCCAGCAACGTCTCGCCTTCGCTAATCACCGCCCCGCCCTGGCGATAAGCGGCCAACGCCACTTCGTATTCCGGCAGCGCCTCAGCAGACTGCCCCAGAAAATGCAGCACGTCCCCTTTGGCCTTGTGGGTGTCGGCTTCGCTGAGATCGTCGCCCGGCAGGGGCGCATGCGCGCGCAGCGCTGCTTCGTAACTTTGCAGCGCCTCTTCACTCCGGCCCATGAGATACTGCGCATCACCCAGCGCTTTGAAGGTGAGCGCTTCATCGAGCAGCAACGAACCGCGGGTGCCCTCCCGCCGGGTCGCGTGCCTCAGCGTATCACGGCTATTCTCATACCACTCCAGCGCGTGTCGATAGTCGCCGCGCGCCAGATGTTCATCGCCGATGAGACGCATGGTCGTGCCCGCGCCCGATAGGTTGCCGGCGGCCCGATAAACGTTGAGGGTCTCATAGGATCGCCGCAAACGATCGGCACTGGGCTGCGGCAGTTGCAGATCGGCCCACAGGCTCCAATGCAACCGATTGGCCACCGGCCGCGCTAGCGAGCTCCACACGGAACTATCGGGCACGGTAGATCGATCGGTTGGGTTGATCACGTCCAGCGCGATGCTGAGCGCCTGATAGATGCGCGGTGTGATCGTCGGATCGCCGTGTGCCAAGCGCCGCGCATGTTCCAAGGCCGAGAGTGCTTCACGCACCCGATTAACCCGCAAGGCCAGGCGGCCTACATAGTAATACACCAGGCTGTTGAGCGGATCGGGCAAGCGGCCTTCGTCGGCGTGTTCGCGCAGCGCATCCAGCAAGTTTTGCAGATTGGCATTCTGGCGCGCGGCCAGCCAGTCATCGCCGAGTTGTTCCAGCGCGTGCTGCGCATTCATGGGATCGCCCACCGCCAGGTGATACAACCACTCGATCAGGTCGGCGGGCGACTGGCAATTGGGCGGGAGAAAGCGGAAGAACGTGTCGGAAACAAAACGCGCATTGCGTTCCGTGTAAAATTCCGACTGCGCGACCATGTGCGTGTGAAAATATTTGGCCGCGCGCAGCGAGTGGCGCAGATATTCTTCGCGCTGCTCTTCTTTGCGGAATAAGTGCCGCAGCATAGCGCGCCGCACGACCGCCTGAACACAGCTGCCCCCGGGCATCGCATTGACGAACCACAGCCGCTGCAACCGATCAGTGACATCGACGCTGCGGCTGACCCAGTCGGGGCGCAGCGCGGCCAGTATGTCGGCGTTAAACACGCGCGGGGTCACGGCCACCCAGACCGCTGTTTGCACCTCGACCGGCAAGGTCTTCAGCGTACTGGCCGCCGCATTGATTAACCGTTCATCCGGCGGCGCTTCGGCCGCTTCGGCCACCAATTCTGGGAGAGGCGCGGCTTGGAGCCGCGCCGGCCGGGGAGCCGGCGGTGGCGGCTGGGGTGTGTCTTCGGGAGGAGGCGGAGGTGGGACACGCCGGCGAGCGCTCTTGATCAACGCCACAATCACCATGATGATGACGCCGCCGGTGATGAGCGTCAACAGACCGACAATCCCGCGCAAAAGATCGTTGGGTTCCATGGTAGGGATTTTAGCACAAGTCGCCTGAAAGTTCGGCGCAGATTCGATTATAATTGAGGCAGCAAACAGGGAGGCTGTCCATGACTATTTCCAACCTCACCGTGCAGCTGGGCGAAGTGTTGAACGCCGAGCTCTTTCGCCGCTATGATGAAGACATCCGCAACTTTCTGATCTTCAACCACATCGCGTTCGATGCGGGCAATTTGCCCGTGACCGAATTAACTCACCGGCAGGCGAAAGAACTGCTGGAAGAACTGGCCGCCGCGCAAGACGAGTGAAGAGGAGCAGCATGTCCACATCGGCCCGCCGCCCAACGACAACCGAAGCGCTGCGGCTGTCGGAAGAAAAATTCGCCAAGGCCTTTCGCATCAGCCCGGACGCCATCCTGATCAGTTCCTTCGTCGATGGGCGCATCTTCGACGCCAACGACAGTTTCTTGCGCATCACTGGCTACACGCGTGATGAAGTCATCGGCCATCTCACCGCCGAGCTGGGCGTCTGGCGCAACATGAACGATCGTGCGGCCCTGCTGGCGGGGTTACAGGCCAATCACGGCAGTGTGCGCGATCTGGAGTTTGAATTTCACACGCGTACCGGTCGACGCGGCATCGGACTGGTTTCGGCCCATCTCATCGAAATTGCCGGCGAGCAGTGCTTGATCACGATCTCGCGCGACATCACCGAGCAGAAGCGGGCCGCGGAGGCTTTAAGCCGCTACGCCGAAGACTTGAAAGTGCGCAACGAAGAACTGGACGCGTTCGCGCACACCGTAGCGCACGATCTCAAAAGCCCGCTGTCGAATATCTTTGGCTTTATCGAATGGCTGCAAACACGCCCGGATTTGCCGGACGACGAACGCCACGAGTATATCCAGGCGATCGAGCGCAATGCCGTGAAGATGGACAACATCATCGACGAGCTACTGCTGCTGGCCCAGGTGCGCAAAGCCGAAGTGGAACTAAGCCCGATCGATATGGCGCGCATCATCGCCGAGGCGCAGGCCCGGCTGGCGTTTCTCATCGCCGAGAAACAGGCCGTTATCAGTGCGCCCGGCCAGTGGCCGTCGACGCTGGGTCATGCCCCGTGGGTGGAGGAAGTGTGGGTCAACTATCTCAGCAACGCGATCAAATATGGCGGGCAGCCGCCCCGTGTAGAACTGGGCTGCGCTGAACAGCCCGACGGCGCCTTGCGCTGCTGGGTGCGTGACAACGGCAACGGCATTCCGCTTGAAGAACAGGCCGACTTATTCACCGCCTTCGGCGAAAATTCCAAAGTCCGCGCGACGGGACATGGCCTGGGACTTTCCATCGTGCGGACGATCGTCGAAAAGATGGGCGGGCAAGTGGGCGTGGAAAGTGCGCCGGGCCACGGCAGCACGTTTTATTTCACGCTGCCCACTACGCCCTAATTCAACACCAAGTTAAACAACGAGGCGACCTCACCTGAGATCGCCTCGTTTTCATTCGCGCAACTTCGTGGATCGCTTTACGCCGCGGCCTTCGCCTCAAACTCCGCTGGCATACAGCACAACACCAGATCCTTCGCCGCCTTCACTTCATCCAGCCGCTTCACCGGCGTGTTGTGCGGTGCAGAGTGTAACAGTTCCGGCTCCTGCACAGCCTCATCGGCAATCTTCCGCATGGCGTCGATGAACTGATCGAGCGTTTCCTTGCTCTCCGTCTCGGTCGGCTCGATCATCAACGCTTCCGGCACGATCAACGGGAAGTAGTTCGTCGGCGGATGGAAGTTGTAATCCATCAAGCGCTTGCTCACATCCAGCGCGCGCACATCGCTGCCTGCGAACTTGCCCTGGCAGACGAATTCGTGCATGCAGATGCGATCGTAGGGCACCGGATATTTGTCGTTCAACTTCACGCGGATGTAATTGGCGTTCAACACCGCATACACCGAGTTGGCCTTCAAGCCGTCCGGCCCATGCACGCGTATATACGTGTAAGCGCGCACCAGCATGCCGAAGTTGCCATTGAACGACTTCACTCGCCCGACCGATTTCTTGGGTTCGATAAAGGCATACAACGGAGTTTCATCCTCACCATCGGGGAACGTCATCTCCACGATCGGCCCCGGCAAGAAATCGACCAGCTGCTCCGCGACTCCTACCGGCCCGCTGCCCGGCCCGCCGCCGCCATGCGGGGTAGAGAACGTCTTGTGTAAGTTGAAGTGCATCACGTCGAAGCCCAGATCACCCGGTCGGGCAATGCCCACCAGCGCATTCAGGTTGGCGCCATCGCCATACATCAAGCCGCCGCAGCCGTGCACCAGGTTCACCACTTCTTCCAGATGTTCCTCAAACAGGCCGAGGGTGTTGGGATTGGTGAGCATCAAGCCTACGACGGTGTCGTCGCATGCGGCGCGCAGCGCATTCAGATCGATGTTGCCGCGATCATCGGAGGGCAGCTGCTTCACGACGAAGCCGCCCATCGCCGACGACGCGGGATTGGTGCCGTGCGCCGAATCGGGGATCAAGATCACGT
>PMCF01000016.1 GCA_003154115.1 Anaerolineae bacterium | reverse complement strand
CAGACTCTTATTGTGCATAAACTCTAATGATGGGCAAGGTGGGCAGACGGCCATGTATGTCGATAGTGCGTCACTCATCACGCTTGGCCCAGGCGGGAGTAGCGTGTACTTGCCCGTCATCTTGAAGAACCATACTAACTGATCGCAAGATACTTTTTAGCAGATCTGGCGCTTCACTCACGTATGACCAACGGCAGAAAGAGCTGATAGGCGGGAGCCGCAGCGTCAGTTATCTGAAAGTTATGCATCCCAGCCAGTTTCCGGTTGAGGGTGATCCAGAGTTCTGCTGCGCTGGGGCGCAGGCTGATGAAGTCATCGCTGTTGGCGGTCAGAGCGACGCCATCGAGTAATATCTGCGCGGGGGAAGCAGTGCCCGTGTAGTTGTGAACGACGATGATCGGCGTATCCAAAGTCGTTGGAGCCGAAGCCGGCACTGAGAATGACACGTCAACCTGGTTATTCAAGGCATCTACTTCCCATGTGCCATAGATCGGGTTAAAACCGATCGGGCTGTAAGGTTGAAGATCGGTGCGCCCGACGCCCGCAATTCCCTGTGTCCGTACCGTTCCCACGGTAGCCGTCAGCGTGGTTAAACTCACTGTTTCAGCCTGCTTGGCCATGTTTTGGGTTGGATTTTTTGAGTGGGGATCTAAAACGACGTAAACGCTGTAGCTCACTTTCGGATAACCGCTGACCGCGTAACCGTTGGAACTGGTAAAGGAACTATTCCCCAAAGAACCCCAATCGGCGCCCCAGGCCAAACGCTTATTATTGGTGGTCTCGTCGGCGCTGGCGACGGAGTATTGAATGAGCTGATAAGCCCAGTCGCCAGTACACGGCAGTTTGTGATCGTAACCGGCGCCTGCCCCCTGGTCATTCAGGCACAGTTGTCCCATAGTCAAGCTGGTTTTCCCCCGCCAGATAGGCGCCCCGTAGTTGTTGTAACCGCCGGCATTTTGTTGGGCCGTGAGTTGTGTTCCCGCCAGACCCATTTCGGCGTCGGTCGTCGACGTCCATACAGCGTCATAGGGAGCGCCCGTGTTGAGCTGAGAATAGTCCCAGTCATTATTCATCGTGAAAGGGCTGCCCGAGGTGACAAACTTGTAACTGTCTCCCCAGGCCACACCGCCGACAAGGTCCGAACCGTCGCCTCCTTCCACATTCATGTCGCCGTAAGGCGCGCGGAAGTCGGAGTCGATGGCGTGATCGGGGGCGGCGGACAAATCGAAAGTGACCGACCAGATCGGATAATCGCGGCCGGTGGCGAACATCCATTGGATGTGAACGGGCATATTGTAAACGGTGACAAATTGGCGATTGGGATCGTCCGGACCGTTGATCCACGTCCACGGATCGATGGAGTGGTTCGTAAGGGCAGCTTGAGTCAAACCATAGCGAACATAGTTGAGCGTATATTCGTGGATGGCATGGTGCTCACCGGAAAATAAATTAGTGGAGGTCGCGCTGTTTCCGGACCCGAGTGGCGAATCGTCTGCGCCGTAAGACTCTGCAAACGATGGATTACTCAAGTGGGCGACCACGTAACCGAAGCCGGAAGCGCCGTTGGAACCCGGATTCACCGTGCGTGTCGTACCGTCCGCCAGCACGTAGGTGAACTGTTTGGCGTTGCCGCCTTTGCTGGTGTCGTTACGAGCCAGCGCTGCGCTCCGCAGCCGGCAGGCGCTGTCGTACCATTGATACTGATCGTTCAAAAATCCATTGAGGCTTACGCCTGGATCCACAACGATTGCGCTACATCCGCTAGCCAAGCCAGATGGATTTGCCGCGCTGGGTGGTGGAGAATAGCCCAGACTTAGACCAACCAGCACGGCTACGACGAAATAGCCCCATTTACTTCGATGAATATGTTCTTCATTGTTTTTCATAAGTTATTCCTCGCTTCCATCGCACCGACGTCGCAGGTCGCGGCTAGAGCGATGTGCGGTGTACTGAGCAGCCACACCAGCCCGACGCCATGCCGGCAGCGCCGTACACCGTTTTCCGCTTTAACGGCCTTGCTGACGGATGTGCGACATTTCCGATCGGTCGCACATTCTCCGACGTTCGATTTGATTCAGGTATGTGATTGGTTGTTACGAAGGGGCGTGCACTTGCTGCACGGCGCGGTGGTGGACACGTATGTCCCCCAACCTTGGCTAGGTTCAGAATATACTCAATTGAGATGAAAGTCAATCAGAGAATTGAAACATTGAAACTTGGCCGCGTGCAGCGCCCAGATTTCACAATGTTAGCCCGTGAACATTCGAACAAATCAGCACAACATTCTAGCCAGGTTGGTCCAACCATCCCGGCGTGGCGCGCACACTATTCGCCAAACCTGCGGTAAAACCAGGTTTTTACCAGCTGCGTGAGGACTACGTAGCACAGCAGCATGATCGCCAGCAACAGCCAGTATAGCGGCGGAAGTGGGACAAAGCCGAGCGTGTCGGCCAGCGGGGACACCGTCAGCCACGCCCCCACCGCCACGATGATGAGGGAGGTGATGATCAATGGCCAGCTGGCCCGGCTTTGGATGAATGGAATCTTATTGGTGCGGATGACGTGAATGATCA
>PMCF01000377.1 GCA_003154115.1 Anaerolineae bacterium | reverse complement strand
CACTCGGGCAAACTGATCGAAATGCACGTCGCGGACTGCATATAATTTTGTCAAAAATAGCCTCATGTACGGAAGTCCAGGTGAACATCTGTTTGTAGCGAAGAATGGATGGATTTGGGCCTACCGCGATACCGTAAGGTTTTATGATGGAACCAAATGGCACAGCCCAATTCCGGACAATGTCGCGTATCCTATTCGGGCTGTATCAGAAACAAGTGACGGGTTAATCTGGATTTCCAGCAGCAGCTTAATTCATTACAACTCACAGACTGATCGTTTAGAGACGGTTATTCAACCTGAACCTGTTCCTACAAGTACTACGGAATTGTCGCGTGACGAAGGGCGGCGTTCCAATCGGTGGATTTTCGGGCCGGTGTTCGAAGCAGCCGATGGTGCGCTTTGGTTCAATAAGCCCTTGAGCGGCATAGTGCGCTGGAAGAGAGATTCAAATTTAATGTCCGCATGGGGAGCCGACGATGGCTTCGACGGCTTTGAACCAGTACCCACGAAATTCATTCAAGCCACCGATGGAAGTATCTGGGTTGGAACACTGACAGGAGTATACCGCTTTCATGACGGCGTCTGGCAGTCTTGGCGACTCCCGAATGAGGGCCCAAAGTCTAGGGATATGGACGATTTCAGCGTACTGGATATGATGGAGGATTCCGAGGGAAAAATTTGGGTTGTATTTCAGCGAGCAGGAGTGATGTTTTGGGATAGCGTGCGCTGGAATATCGTCGGCCCTTTTGAGTACCCGAATGGCAATCGGCCACAATCGGTGTTTCAATCGAGCTCGGGTGCAATATGGATCGGTTTCATGGATCGCGACACTGTAAAATACACTCAAGGCAGATTGTGGCGTTATCCGACAAATATCGGCACCTTCCTAGCAGCCTGTCGGAGAGGAAATNNATGTTCTCTCCGACAGGCTGCTAGAGGCGCTCGACCACAAGCTATTTGGAGGTGGGGATGATCTTTTCCTCTATAACCTTCAAACGGATCAGTGGGAACCATATCCATCAAGCCAGTGAGTTGAGCAGACCGCAACGATCACCTCAACGCAGGCGACGAACTACGTCTACGATGCTGCGAATCGTCTGACGAGCGCTAATGGGCAAACCGACGAGACCTGGCAGGGTTATTTGGTTAGGTCTGCCACTCGCCACAACTGCACGGTGTCAACGAACGAACTATCATCGAACGCACTCGTAGCCAGGTAGCGACCGTCAGGCGAAAAAGCTAGCTGCCGAATATCCTCCGTCATAGACACGCGCAACGTGCGCAGTAATTTGTGGTCGCTGAGTCGCCAGATTTGCAAAGTCCCGCCCTCCGTCACCGAGGCGATATATTGATTGTCGAGCGAAAAAGCGGCCCTCCGTTCCCGATCCGCGCAATCATTCCATCTCACACAATCCGCTGCACTCGGAGCGCGGAGCGTACCGCTAAGACTGTGGTCTTCCGGCCGAATCAGCAATACGCCAGCACGATCCGTGCTAACCGCGAGTAACTGCCCATCAGGCGCAAATGACAGGTCAGGCGAACCCGACCCTGGAAAAACGCCCGGCAAGTTACCTGTATCTAGCCGCCAGATTTGCACCATGTTTGTTGTTGTTGGCGATGTCGCGCTCGCCGCTAACCTTTGTCCATCGGGTGAGAAGGCCACCTCCGTAATCGTATCATCCTGCGCGTCTGGCGCTGCTTTCAACGTGAACGTCTCTGCTCCATCACTCAAGCGCCACACATGAATCGTACCCCCGCAACCAGAGGCGATACTTTGATCGTCGGGCGAGAAAGCCACGGGCCAACAAGAAACATGCCCAACCTGACCAAAGTTAGACCAGGCCGTGCCATCGGCATGCCACACTTGCACGGTTCCATCTTCCAGACTCGCCGCCAGCGCTCGACTATCATGGCTTACTGCAAATTTCGTCCCAAGCGATTGGTGCCACGATTTGCTCAGAGAGCGCGTCTGTTGCAACGTGCCATCCTCCACCCGCCACTCTTGCAATTCTCCTGAATCAGTCGCCACCAGCACGGTTTGACTATCACTGGTAAAAGCCAAGCCGGCCAGCATACGATCAACCTTGAGCGCGTGAAACGGCGACACGTCACCCTGCCAGTTTGGTACGTTGAGCACGGCGAACACAATCTCCAGTGCGATCACGCCGATCGACACGACCAGCCACGGCGGCCAATGGGGCGAAAGCGATTCCGGCTGAGGGTCAATTGGCGGCGTCGCGCTGCGATCGATCGTCATACCTGAGGGTGAAATCTGCGACGTGTAGTGTTGGAGATCAGCCAGCAACCGATCGGATGCAAACTGCTCGATTTGAATGAAGCGGGGATCGATCTCTGTGTTAGTAGGCCAACGGACGCGCGCGCGCATCAACAAACTGACCACCTTTAGCGCAGGCATCAAAACCAGCGCCATGCTCAACCAACCGGACATTTCCAGGCCCGGCTGATTAAGCACTAAGCCTCGCTTCGGTCCATTGGGCGTCGCTACCGTATCAAGGCCCGCGACATTGTCCCAACCCGATCGCATCGTGTAACCCAACGTGTGGTAAACAACGCCGTGCGGCGATATCAGCAAACGCACGCTCAACAACTCATAGGCCATCCACATACACAAGTCGAACCACCCCATAAACAGGACGAGGAGCGTCACGTAGGAGTCGCGCAACATTGCGTGGTCTTTCTCCGGAGACGAAGGCGAAAACAGAAACAAGAGGCCGGGGACTATGCCTAGTGCAATGATAAACACCGCTATGAAACGAACCGACCGCTTCAGGTAATATGCTTTCACAGACGAGTCAAAAAGTTGCGACATGGACAATGAACTCCTTTGAAGGTTAATGAACTAAGGGTCGTCCCAGCAGTTCTCAATTTGGATCCGTAGTAACCGCTTCGCGTCAGTCGTGGTTTCGTAGTAACGACTTCAGTCGTGGTTCCGTAGTAACGACTTCAGTCGTGGTTTGCGGCCAAAAAGCGACTGAAGTCGCAACTACCGGTGTCAATTGTTTTCACATTGGGAATTGCTCAATTGAGAAACCGGGTTTCCGCGCAGCGGTTCCAAATGGAATTGAACGTTTGGCATGGAGAAACCCGGTTTCCGCGCAGCGTTCCCGTTTAACCCGGAAGAGCCAAAACCTGCCAGGTCTTACTTCGCAACCTTACCACGCATACGCTTCCGGCGCTTCACCGCCGGGACCGGGAAAGATCAGATCGAGTTCTTCCAACTGCTTCTTGTTGAGTTTGATCTTCAACGCGCGCAGACTGCCGTCGAGCTGTTCCAGGGTGCGCGGGCCGATGATGGGCGCCGTCACGATCGGGTTGTGGATCAGCCACGCCAGCGCCACATCGGCCGGCTTCTCTTCCCACACCTTGCACTTCGCTTCATAGGCTCGAATCTTGGGTAGATAGGGCTTGGCGCGTTTTTGCAGATCGGGGTTGGCGCGGCGTCCCTCTTTCGCTTTCTGCAACATGCCGCCTAACATGCCGCCATCCAGCGGACTCCACGGAATCAAGCCGAGGCCATAGGCGCGGCAAGCGGGGATCACTTCCAACTCGATCGAGCGTTCGCGCAAGTTGTACAGACTTTGCTCGGAAACCAGCCCCATAAAGTGGCGCGCTTGCGCCGTCTCTTGCGCCTGCGCGATGTGCCAGCCCGCGAAGTTGCTGCTGCCGATGTAGATGACTTTGCCTTGCTGCACCAATACTTCCAGCGCCTGCCAGATTTCTTCCCAAGGCGTGTTGCGATCGATGTGGTGCATCTGGTACAGATCGATGTGATCGGTCTGCAAACGACGCAGGCTTTCCTCGCAGGCGCGGCGGATGTGGTAGGCGGACAGACGGCTTTCATTCGGCCAGCTACCCATCCCACCGTAGACCTTGGTGGCGATGACGACTTTCTCGCGCCGACCACCGCCCTGCGCGAACCAACGCCCGACGATCTGCTCGGTGATGCCTTCGCCCATCTTCCAGCCGTAGACGTTGGCGGTGTCGAAGAAGTTGATGCCCAACTCCAAGGCGCGATCCATGATGGCGAATGCGTCTTCTTCGGTGGTGTGCGGGCCGAAGTTCATGGTGCCCAAACACAGCGGGCTGACTTTCAAGCCGGTGCGACCAAGTGCAACGTAGTCCATGTGTTTCCTCCTGAGAATGAGAGATCGATCGATTGAGTTGACGACTTGATTGTATGATCGAACGAAGCGCCGGTCAAACGTTTAGTCAATTATGCGATATGAGGATAAAATTGCAGTAGCAACTGAGTCCCGCAGCACAGGAGCCAACAGCATGAACGAGACGCACATCGGATGGCAGAAATTGGTCGAAGGTTATCCGTGGTTCACGGGTGAAGGGCGCTATCCCCTTCCGGCTTATTCGGAATTCATGCCCGCGCCACGCGTGGGATGCAGTCTCTATGGCGACATCGACGAGGCGTTGTTTAGGCCCGATGATCCTATCGGGTGGCCGGTAGCCGAGATCGACGAAGAGTATGAATTGCGGCCCGGCCTGGAACACATCGCCAGGCAGGTGATTGAGCATCTGCTTCGATTTGGTCGCGGACTGTCTGCGCCGCACGTGGTGGGACACCAGCGACGTTTGATTGAAGGCAATCGTTACTGCTCACCCGAGCTCGATGCGCGGCTGGGCGATCTGAAGCATGAGCGCTACGTGACCTTGTTGCCAGTGGCTTTGTCGAAGACACAGGATTATTTGGGGCACGTGCGCTGGACATTGTTTGGCAGCAGCGAGCAGGGACCGGAGCGCGCGTTCTGGCAGAGTTTCTACACCGCACCCGCTGAAGAAATTCCCGTGAGCGAGTCGCTGGCCTTCGTCAACAGCTTGCTGGCGAGGGTGTATGGTGAAACTACCCGCACTGAATCTGATCTGAGACAACTGGGCTTCCGTATTTTACTGAGCGGAAAAGATGAACGCTTTCCTTACTGGCACGTCGATCCCTTGCCGAAGTGGACGCAGCCCTTCCTCATTCAAGATGAAACTCCGTGGGATGACGTGCGGTATGTGTTGACCTTCCGGCCGTTCAGTGAATTGCCCGCCGCTGTGCGCGAGAAATATCTGGCCCGTAAACTAACCCTGATTCCCAGTCCATTCAGTCTCATCTTCTGGGGAATGCCGATCTATCAACAGGCGGTAGCGCAGTATCCCTTAGCGCTGCAGTATCCGTTGTTGCCGTGGGTGGCGCGCCATGAAGGGGTCGGTATTCGCGTGCCGCAATCGGCCTGGTTGAATGAGCCGCGCCGCGATGGCAAGACGCTGGAGATTGCCGAAGAGTTGGTGCTGAATACCTACAAGCGTACCCATCGTTGGGATCGCGTCCAGCGCGATGAGGATGCCCTCGCGCAGAGCACGCACCTGGATACTGTCACTGAAGCGTTGTTCAGCACGGCGCTGGCCGATCTCGATCTGTATAACAAGCCGCTCGCGCACAACTGCCAGATTTGGACACCCGCTGCGGAATTCATTCTCAACGGCCCGCCTGCCACACGCGCCGATATTCAGAAGGCGGCAGACGCCGTGTTGGAAGGCGGCCTGTTTCACTATTTCTTCCGTTTCCCGGCGATGCGGGTGGGCGTGCACGAGGTCTACTGGCAGCGTCCTCTGGCGGCGTACTGGTCACACCAGCATGACGAGATCAAGATGCTGGACGTCAAGCTGCCGGGTTATTTCACCGCCTATGATTGCGCACAACCGGATGTGGCCCACCCGATCGAACTGTATCCGCGTTGGCTGGAACGCCCGGTTTATCTCAGCGCCCTGCGCCACCTCGACGAGTCGCACGATCATTATCGGCATCAAACGGCGTTAAACATCCTAACGATCCTGGATATGTCGGAGCGGTGGCCCGCGCAACGCCTGCCACGCAGCTTCGCGCGGCAGATGCTGCGCGTGACGAAGGAGGAGCGGCTGCGCGACTGGCAGGCGGCGGTGCGCGAGCGAGCCACGCAGCCAGCCGCCGGACAATCCCTGGTACAGGAAATTTCTCGGCGGATGGAAACAGCCGATCGGGCTCTGCCCGATCCGATCACTTACGATCTGACTGCCACCCGATCGTATGAAGAAGCCTACTGGAATGACATCGTGACGCTGGCGCAGGGTCGTTTTATCAACAAAGTCAATTCGGATGTGGTGCAAGATGAGCCGACGAAGAAGCGCAGCAAGCACCCACAGCGCGATCTGCACGTGATGGGCGAATATCTGATCAAGCGTCACCGCGAGGCGATCGCCGCGGCAGGGATGGAAGGTGCGGCCTACGTCGGCGAGCTGCCGTTTAAGTGGGAAACCGATTTTGACTTCACGAAGTTCGGTGGTTGGCGGCGCGATCAAGATGGCACGGAATATGAGCGCAACATTCTGGTAGTGATTCCTGGCAAGCATCGCGGTGAAGCGGTGGTCATGGGCGATCACTACGACACGGCCTATATGGAAGACCTCTATTACGAAGGGCAGGGCGGTGACGGCGCGCGTATCGCATCACATGGCGCCGATGATAATGCGTCGGCCACGGCAACGCTGCTCCAAGCCGCTCCGATCTTCTTGAAACTGGCGAAAGCAGGCAAGCTTGAACGTGATGTGTGGTTGATCCACCTGACGGGTGAAGAGTTCCCAGCGGATTGTATGGGCGCGCGGAAGTTCTGTCAGGCGTTGGTAGAGCGATCGCTGAAGGTGCGCGTCGAGGGTGAGCGCTGGATTGATCTATCGGGCGTGAAGGTCGTGGGTGCGCTGGTCATGGACATGATCGCGCACAACCGCGACAACGCGCGCCACATCTTCCAGATTTCGCCGGGTAAGAGTGACGCGTCCTTGCGTTTAGCGTATCAGGCGCATCTGGCGAACGAAGCTTGGAATGCGAAGACGGCGGAATGGAACCAGCAGCCGGAGCGTAAGGGCCTGGGTGGTGGCGGGCGCTGCACCGATGGCAAGACGATGCCGGCGATGGCGCGGTATCTGGCACTGGACGGCGAAGTGCGCACCTTCGACAATCCGCAGAGTTCGGTCTTCAACACCGACGTGCAGATCTTTTCTGACATCGGCGCGCCGTGCATCCTGATGATGGAAGACTACGACATCAGCCGCACCGGCTATCATGATTCGCACGACACGCTGGAAAACATCGATCTGGATTATGGCGCGGCGTTGTCTGCCATCTGCATCGAGACAATCGCCAGGGCGGCGACGCTAGAGAATTGGTAGCGTGTTCCCGCTCCGGAGCGGGGATGGAAGTGAGGTTACACGAACAGCGGCTCCATTGCCTGTTCAGTGAGCAGCGTCTGCATCTCTTCATCGGACGGTCGCACCGTGAAGCGACTGGCCGCGTCGAGCGCTTTAGGCAGTAGGTGAATATCGGCCGCGGTGTTGAGGAAGACGATCGGGTTGCCGAGCACCCAGTGCACGGCCTTATCGATATCGGCCTGATCCTCCAGCGGCTCGTACCATGTATTACGCGTGTGCGGTCGAGCGTGCCACGGCGAGCGCGTGATGCCTTTGATGGTTTGCACGGCGACGTTGCGCTCACGACAAATTTGCAACAGCGCCTCCACATCGGCGGCGTAGTGCGGATTCTGCATGAGGATGTAGCTATAGGGCAAGAGCACGGAATCGAAATCGAAACGCTCCAATGCCTTGCGATGCAGCGCCGCGATGTTGAGGCCGTGCCCCGTGATGCCGATGAAGCGCGTCAGTCCCTGCTCGCGGGCCTCGATGAACGCCTCCAATGCGCCGCCCGGCCCCAATGCGATTTCCCACTCCTGCGGATTGCTGAGGTTGTGAAGCTGAAAGAGATCGACGTGATCGGTTTGCAGCCGTTCAAGCGAACGGTGCAGCGATTCACGCGCGCCTTGCCGGGTGCGCTCTTCGGTTTTGGTCGCGAGAAAGAATCGATCTCGCTGGCGCGGCATCCACGGCCCCAGGCGTTTCTCGGCCTCGCCGTAACTGGCGGCCGTGTCGATGTGATTGATGCCGTGGGCCAGCAGCACATCCAGTACGGGATCGGCTTCGGCTTGCGTGGCAGAATAGAAAGCGGCGGCGCCGAAGATGGTGCGGGTGCTCAAGTGTCCGGTACGGCCAAAGGGGGCGAGTGGGATCATGGTCATGGCTCCGCGTGAGATGCAGTAATTGTAGGATCATCCAGGCGATGGCGCAAGGTTGATTGCACAGCGTGAAAGCCATCGGATATATACTGCGAACGGTTACAGATTGCGGAAAAATCTGATCCGCGAATTGCGCGAATGTCCGCGAATTATTCGTGAAAATTCGCGAAGACGGGAGCACTGCACCGCACGTGTTCGCGGATCAAAAAGCGCAGTTTATGCCCGCGCACAGTATAATCCAGCTGTTATCATCAGTCGCTAAATTTCTGAGGTCTTGTGATGCGCGTCGGTCTCATTGACTCTGGTGGTCTGGACACCATTTCGGGCAGCCATCTTTACGATCGCAAATTGGTGGACTACTTGCGCGGCTGCGGCGATAGTGTCGAGGTTTTTTCATTGCCACCTCGTTCGTACGCCGGTCGTCTGGCGGACAATGTGGTCACCCGCTGGCAGCAGAGCATTGAATCCGCCCAGTTGGATGTGCTGCTGCAAGATGAAGCGGTTCATCCCGCGTTGCTGCGGCTGAATCGGCGTCTGCGCGGGCGCGGCTCTTATCCGATCGTCTCGATCGTACATTACTTGCGTTGTTCCGAAACTAACTCGCCAGGTTTGGAAGAGTTCTATCGCTGGATCGAACGGCGCTATCTGGCGAGCGTCGCTGGCTTCATCTGTACCAGTGAAACAATACAGCGCGCGATCGGCGCCGTGCTCGATCGGCCTGAGCTCGCCCGATCGGTGGTGGCCATTCCCGCAGGCGATCGGCTTGATGCGCACCTCACACCGGATCTCATCCGGCAGCGCGCGCATGAAGTAGGGCCGCTGCGCCTCGTGTTCGTGGGTGACGTCATTCGGCGCACGGGCCTCCTCGTTTTGCTGGAAGCACTGCTTCAACTACCGGCCGGGCTGTGTCAACTCACGGTGGTGGGCGATGTCGGCATGGATGAATTGTATAAGCGCGTGGTGTACCATCTTCTCATGGTAACGCACCTGCCGGGCGTGACGTTAGCCGGTGTGGTTAGCGATGCCGGACTCGCTGAGATATTCGTAAACAGTCATGTGCTGGTTGTGCCGGCGGAGGATGAAGGCTTCAACATGGCTTATCTGGAGGGGATGAGCTGTGGTTTGCCGGCGATTGGCACAACCTCCGGCGCGGCAGGCGAGATCATCGACGATGAGGTGAATGGTTATCTGGTCCCGCCGAATGATCCAGCGGCAGTGGCCAAGCGTTTAGCAATCCTTGCTTCCGATCGAGATAAACTGGCGCAAATGAGCCTGGCGGCACGCGAAAGATTTTTGGCGCAGCCCGGCTGGAATGACAGCCTGGCCCGTGTTCGTCAAGCACTGCTGAAGTGGATCGATCATCTGGCGAGCAAAGTTTGATGGTATTTGTTTAGGCATGGCTCAAAACACGCTCAGAG
>PMCF01000079.1 GCA_003154115.1 Anaerolineae bacterium | reverse complement strand
CCCCCACCAATCTGAGGAGAACCATACTTCTTGTGCCGGCATGACAATCACAAAGGCAGTCGGTTCCACATCTGACACTAGGGCCTTCAAGTGATTAACCTCCGTCACTGTCAACGCCACCAACAACACGGCGTGGGGTTTACCGGTGTACATCCCGGTTGCTTCAAAGCGGGTGACGCCGCGATGCAGTTCTGATAGGATAGCTTGGCCGAGTTTCTCGCTCTGCTGGCTGCCGATGACCAGCGCCACCAATTGAGCGCGCTTGCTCCCCGATCGGTACCACGCCCGCTGACCGGTTTTCTGCCCCGATCCTTCTGCTGTAAAGATTGCCGACAGTGATGACCGCCCAATTAGTGGTGTTGTCCAGCCGCTTCGCCAGACATTGGCCCGTGATATCTCGCCGCGATAGAGATGCACCATGGCGGTATTGAACTCACCCGCCTTTAGGTGATAACCACGATACGTCCAAACCGGATCGTTTGCCGTATTATCTTGTGGGTCGCTGGAATTCTGATCTGGCATTTTGATTAATCCTTTATTAAAAGTTGTGCAAATTATTGACAAGTCGTTATATTGGTCATATAATTCGATACAACAAGTAGATATTACTTGACACGCAGTAGTATAATGGTAATAAATAAGGATAGTCTGATATAAATAGTTTTTAAGTACTGGGAAGAAAATAATTAGCAGTTGCCAGTTCATCGCCGCAGTTATCGTTTCGTCCTGTAGCCCCTTATGATAGCACAGATAGGAGTAGCATGAAGAACAGCAAAACGAAGCAGGTCGATCGATATGAAGTCAAAGATGTCGATCTAGACGAGATGGAACTTGATGCTGAGCTGGACGAGGTTGAGGAAGAAGAAGCAGAACTTGATTGGGCAGTCATGGAGATTGATTCTGTCGATGGTGCGGAGGTAGAAGACGAGGTCGATACGCTGGAAGAAGAACACGAACCCGCGGACGAAGGTGAATTCGACACCGTGGCCCATTACTTCCGTGAATCGGCGCGCCACAAGCTCCTGGCACCCGACCACGAACGCGCTCTGACCGAAGCGGTCAAACGCGGACGGGTGGCGCGGCAACGGCTCGAGCGCAATCGGTCGCTGACGCCCATGACTCAGCAAAAATTAAATCAAACGATCGTGCAAGCCAACGAAGCGCGTGATGAATTAGTTCGCGCGAATGCCCGGTTAGTCATTAGTATTGCCAAGCGCTATCAGAACCTAGGGCTGCCGTTGATGGATTTGATTCAAGAAGGCAACATCGGGTTGCTGCGTGCGATCGATCGGTTTGAGCCGGCCCGTGGCTTGCGACTCTCCACTTACGCAACGTGGTGGGTACGACAAGCGATCAATCGCGCCGTGGCCAACCAGGGTCGCACGGTGCGCTTGCCCGCTTATTTGCAGGATCGCCTCCACAAGATGCAGCGTGTAGCGCAGGATTTGGAGCAAACGTTGGGCCGTGCCCCTAACGAAGAAGAGCTGGCCGACATTCTGGAAATCACGCCAGACGATGTACACACGATGCGCACCGCGGCCGTTCCGGTAAGTTCCCTCGACGATCCGATTAACGAAGACGATGATGAATCTCCAGTGGCGCAGATTGAAGACACCGAGGTGATTCCGTTGGATGAGTTGGTGGCTCGTCGGATGTTGCGCGAAGCCATGGAACGCGCCCTTGAGGAATTGCCGGCGCGTTATGCGATGATCTTGCGCATGCGCTACGGCATGGATGGCGACAAGCCCCGCACACTGGAGTACATCGCCCAGAAGCTAAACCTGAGCCGTGAGCGCGTGCGCCAAATTGAGCGCGATGCTTTTTCGCGGTTGCGCCAGCAGGACGACATTCGCAAGCAGCGCCTGCCCATGGTGGCTTGAATCAAGCCGCCGACCGTAGTTGTGATTCAACGCTCGCTGCAGACGAGTGATTTAGACCAACCTTGAGATCGTGTACGCGCATTGTTGAAGTTAGCGCGCGGGGCATGGGGATGCCGGGCATAGTAATGCCTTAATCACGGTTGATGGATAAAGCCTAAGAGCCAGCCCATAGCGGCCCCAAGGGACCGACCTGCCGGATGAATCATCCGGCAGGTCTTTTTATCATGCCACAGAGCGCAGTGCCTGGAAGATGATCTCGCCGTGGCTCTGGATGTCCTCCAGACGCAGTTGATCAATCGGCACCCAGCGTGGCGCATCTGCCTCATCATCCTCAATCTGATCACTAGACGCCAGATCGAACGTGAGCGGCTTACACAAATAGAAGAACAGCAAGCCATGAAAGGCAAAATCGAGCGGATCGTAGTAAAAGAAGTTTTCCTTGAAAGCGACAAACCGTTCGATCTCAACCTCCAAGCCAGTCTCTTCGCGCACTTCCCGATGTAAGGCCTCTTCCAGCCGCTCGTCAATCTCGCTGCCGCCGCCAGGTAAGAATAGTTTGCCCGTGCTGCGCATATTGAGCAGCAACACGCGATCATCGTGCCGGATGATGGCGTAAGCGCTGGGGCGAAAGATCAAACGCTCGGCTGGAAGCAGAATCTTCTCGCCGAACAGGGTTCGGCATTCAACCATTGACATGCGATGCACGCTCCTTAAAGTGATGGCGCCAATTATACTGTGAGGGCAATGCTCTGAGCGCTTCAACCCGCCCCACCCTCAGGAGAACCCCCGCAAGTCAATACAAGCCTCACTCACGCCGTCGCTACGACAATGCAGCAGGTTGGTCTGTTCCAACCTCGTAACGATGGGCGCTTGCGCCCGCATGGCTTCAACGCAGACGACGGCGGTGCGAGTGGCGCAATTTGGCACAATCGATACGATTAATGTTCACCTTGAATAGAGAATATACGAATCGCGTCGAAAATGCACAAAAAGCTATTGACAAATCCAGGGAAATTCAATATACTATTCATGCAGGGAGCTCTAAGAAATTGGAAAGCAACTTCATTGAAGCAGAAACCAAAACAAAGTTTTAGACTTCCAAAAGTGATAGGAAACTATCAAGGGAAACTAAAACAATGCAGAGGTAAAAGCACTCTCAAAGTTAAGAAGCTTCAGAAGTAAACCAGAAAGATGTTTTATGATAAATAAGACATCAAGAAGGTAAGTGGAAGAAGCAGAAGAACAGAGAGAGAAATCAAAAGGTAATTGCCAGAACTCTTAAAACTATGCAAATAGGTAAAGAGAGTGAAAGCAAGAGCCAGAAAGAACAATGAGGAAAGCAAAAAGGTTACTTAGGGCCCCTGTATTTTTGTCGATAGAATCGCTCCTGGTTTTTACCAGGAGCGATTGTTTGTTGTATCCTCTTGGATTTGATCCGGCCCAACTCGTATTCTGACCTATTGACGTGGCGAGCCAGGCCAGTGCCTCAATCCTTTGCAACATTCTGAAAGACGGCCGGTTTAAGCAATCCCACGAAAGGCAGATTGCGGTACCTCTCCCGATAGTCCAACCCATATCCAACAGCAAAGCGATTAGGTAAGTCAAACCCCTTATACTTCAGCGGAATATCGATCAGGCGGTGTTCTGACTTGTCAAACAGCACACACACTTCCAGGCTGGCCGGCTGACGGGCTTGCAGATTCCTCAAAATGTAGTTCAGGGTCAGACCGGTATCAATCACATCCTCCACGAACAGCACATGCCGCCCCACGATAGGGAGTTCCAGATCTTTCACTAGACGCACGACTCCGCGCTGGCTTGCTTCAGGAGAATAGCTGGACACGGCGATAAAGTCAACTTCAATCGGAACGGTGATGGCCCGCAGTAGATCGGCCATGAAGAACACCACGCCCTTGAGCACGCCGATCAGCAGTGGATTTTTACCGGCGTAGTCGTGCGAGATGGCTCGCCCGATTTCGACGACGCGCTGCTGAAGTTCCTCCGGCGAGATGAGGATCTCGCTGATGTCTGAGGCCAATTCGCCGTAATCGACGGCAAGGCTGCGGGTCATACTTCTTTCTCCTGCGTGGCCGCGCCCCGGATCGGCCCGGCGTTATTCGCTAGCCCGTACTTGACTTCTAAATCCCGTATTTCTCGGCGCTTGAAGAGTTTGATGTTCACCTCAGGATAGAGTTCCTTCATGCGACGCAGCTTGCGGTTTTTGCGGGTAGACAATTGAGGACGAAGGGTCGTCAGTTCGATGTAAAGATCCTGCTCAGGCAGGTAGAAGTCTGGTGTAAAAGCCTCCACGACATTGCCCGCCGCATCTCGCTCCAAGGGAAAGGTGCGCGGCTCGTATTCCCATTTGATGCCGTAGAAGTCGAGAATACCGGCAAATGCCTCCTCAGCGGGATGGACAAACGTTGGGTGTTGAGGATCAGTCGGGGTCAAGGTTGGATTCCTGTTTTTGCGAATGACCATTGGCGAGAATACGCTGACGGAGTGACAGGGTCTGACAGATCAGATTGGCAGCCATGTCAGGCGTCGCCCGGCTGGTGTTGATGACGAGATCGTAAAGCTCTGGATCGTCCCAGCGAACGTGGTAAAAGCGTTTCAAGTAATTGCGGCGGGTGCGATCGCTGGCTTCGATCTGGGCGATGGCTCCTTCGATCGAGATGCCTTGAGATTGGGCGATCCGCGCGGCCCGGACCTGGGCAGGTGCCATGAGCCGGACATGCAACGTATCGGGCTGATCGCGCAGGATCACTTGGCCGGCTCGTCCCAGGATGACGACATTTCCCTCCGCGACCAGTTCTTCCATCACCTGCTGAACAGCTTGGCAGTAGGCCTCGCTCGCCGTGCGCGAAGGGCGCAATCCCAGCAGTCCCAGCTCGTCGATGGCGGCCAGCGCCACCTCGGGTGCGCCCGCCTGGCGCGCGGCCTGGTTGATCAAGTCGCGCCACACCAGACGATAGCCCAATCGATCGGCGACGAGGTGGGCCACTTCGCGTCCCCTACTTCCCAACTGTCGAGAAATCGTAATCGCGGCCATCGGCTCACCCCTGCACAGAACAATCTATCACGACCAGGGTAAATTATAGCATTCCTTTCGACAATCCAAGCAAGCGCTGGCCAACATCGAACAGACCACAACGGACTGAGGAAGTAGTGGGATTTAATCCGGTTGTTCCTCAATCCGTTGTCGTGTTTGTGACATGCTATAATCTCCTCAACCCATCCTCAGGAGAACCCATGCAAGTCGATACCATCCTCGCGCACGGCACCGTTATCACGATGGACGCTGCGTTTACTTTGATCAATGATGGCGCAGTTGCCATCCGTGGCGACTCGATCGCGGCCATCAGCCCCACCGATCAGATTTTGCGCGACCACACGGCCACGGCTGTGATCGATTGCCACAACTGCGCCATCATGCCCGGCTTGGTGAATGCGCACACCCACGTGCCGATGACGCTGTTACGCGGCCTGGCCGATGACCTGCGGTTGGATGTCTGGCTGATGGGCTACATGATGCCCGTCGAGCGTGAGTTTGTCACGCCGGACTTCGTGCGCCTGGGCACGCTGCTCGGTTGCGCCGAGATGATCCGATCGGGTATCACCGCTTTCGCGGATATGTATTACTTCGAAGACGCCATCGCCGAGGCGACGGTGCAGGCCGGGCTGCGCGGCGTGCTGGCGCAAACCGTATTGAAATTCCCCGCACCTGATGCCGCCTCGTACGAAGATTCCGTTGAAGCCTGCCGCCTGTTCATTGAGAAGTGGAAGGGCCACCCATTGATCGTTCCGGCGGTGGGACCGCACGCGCATTACACGTGTCCGCCGGAAGTGTTGGAGGCGTGCGTGGCGCTGGCGACCGATTACAATGTGCCGCTGCACACGCACGTGTCCGAGACCCTGCTGGAAGTGGAAGACTGCCGCAAGCAGCACGGCATGCCGGTGGTACCGTGGATCAGAAAGTACGGCTTGCTGGAAACGCAGTTGATCGCCGCGCATTGCGTGCACGTGGACTCCGGTGAGATTCGCACGCTGAAGAACGCCGGGGCGGGCGTCGTGCACAACCCATCCAGCAATTTGAAACTCGCCAGCGGCATTGCGCCGGTCAAAGAGATGATCGAAATTGGCGTGAAATTGGGTATCGGCACGGACGGCACGGCCAGCAACAACGATCTGGACATGTTCGAAGAGATGCGACTGGCGTCATTTCTTGCCAAGGGCGCGACGCACGATCCACTCGTGGCGCCTGCGCGCACGTCGTTGATACTGGCAACCATCGGCGGAGCGCGGGCCATCCATCTCGATCACCTGACCGGCTCGCTCGAGGTGGGCAAACGCGCCGATGTGGTGGTGGTCGATCTGACGGGCCTGCACAATACGCCGCGCTTCCACCGCGAACCAGAGATGGTCTATTCGCAATTGGTGTACGCTTGCAAGAGCAGCGATGTGCGTGATGTATGGTGCAACGGTCGGGCGTTGATGCGCGATCGGGCGTTGTTGACCGTCGATCTGCCCACGGTGACGGCGCAGGCGCAGGACATCGCGCAGCAGATCGATGCGTTCTTGATCAATCGCGAAGGGAACCTGCTGGACAAGTTGATCGTCATCGGCGGCTTGAACCAGGAAGAGATGTTTGAAGTGCAGGTGAAAGTGGCGATCGAGGATCCCGCCGCGATCGATCGGGCCTTGAAGCAGCCGCCCATTACCATCGCCCGGTCTTCACGGCGCAATCAGTATGACACGTACTTCTGGTTCGCCGATCCGCAGCAGGGGCGCGTGCGCTATCGCGAAGATGAAATCCTGGACAAAAACGGCGAGGTCGCCGAGGCGCGCTATTTGCTGACCTACACGCAGCCCGCCAAGGAACGCGAGTTCGCGCAGTCGATCTTGCTCTCCCGTGCGCGCTTTACGGCGCGGGCCGATCGCTCGCTGCGCTTCTACCGGGAATATTTCCGCGCGACCAGCGAACGCACGATCGATAAAGAACGGCAGCGCTATCACATCGTCTACAAAGAAACCGAGTTCATGGTCAACGTCGATCGAATGACGGAGCCGGCCTTGCCCGGTTATTTCATGGAGATCAAGAGCCGCACCTGGACGCGGCGCGATGCGGAGAAGAAGGCGGCGCTGATTTACGAACTGCTGGCAATTCTGCCGGTGGATGCGGGAAAGATCACGCGCACGGAGTATGTGGAGATTTAGAGCGCCACGTCGCCCACCCCCACCTCCTGCGGCTTCGATGGCTGTTGAGGCATCGTTGACAAGTGAGTAGTTGATCGTCAACCTCCTGAGCAGACTCTTGTGATGTTTGCTCAGGAGGTTTGGCTTGATAGCATGCGTTCCCTGGCATTGACTTTCTCTCTCCCCCTCTGCTATAACCAGCCCGGTTGTGCTGTTCTGCCGAAAGCAATCTTCACACCATCACCATCTCCCATCGATCACTTCACCCGCGTCACTTACTTGGCACTAAAGGAGATCCACTATGAAACGCCACCTGAGTCTTTTGCTCAGCCTGACCGGAGTCTTGCTGTTGGTTGTTGTCATCAGCGCCTGCAAGCCGGAGACCAGAAGTAGACCCGCGCAGCAAGTGAGTACAGCCACAGCACAGCCAACGGCAATTACAAGTGCTAATGCATCCACAGAAGCCATGACTTCAACGCTACACAAGCCGCCAGTGTGTCAATTCAAGAACACAACAACGCCTGCATCTTTGGCAACATCATATTCTTTTTCAGAACCACAAGTAATCTTCACCTCCACTGCTAAAGAAATTCATTCGATCTCTGGTTGGTTGCCGGACAGTACGCACTTAGTGATCAATGGCTACGACGAGAGCATTGATCGGTTCACCATCGAAGTTCTGGATGTTCAGACGGGTGAACTTCACCGATATGCCGAACGGCTAGGGGATGGCTGGGTGGCTTGGTTACCGCAACAACAAGCACTTGCGTATAGTGACTTTGAATATCTTGATCAATCCATAGGAACTTATCGTGACGATCTGTGGATCAGTTGGGGCTCTGCAAAGCAGGCTCAGCGTATTGCAATGGGTGTCGATGAGGAGTCACTAGCAGTCGATTCTTCCGGGCGCGTGACTTTCTTTTCACGCGAAAGAGGCGATCAACCACTTGGCCCACAATTGCAACGGTTTGATGTTGTAGCTCAAGCTGGGCAAGTGACATCACTCGATCTGGCGCAGTGGGATTTTTCCGATAGTTCTCGTGCAGAGCAGGAATCCTCGGTGAAAAATCGTCGGATGCGATCCACCTGGCGTCCCGGTCAAGCCTCACAGATTCTACTGTCCACAAGCTCAGGGATGTTACTCGCCGATACTCAAACCGGTGAAATTTGTCGAATCGAAATTCGACAGCAGGACAAGCCGTTGTCAGGCAGCCTCGCGACATGGAGCCCGGATGGGCAGCATCTCGCCATGTTGGTTAGACCGACTGTGTCGGAAGGGAGTGAACCACAACGGCATCTCGCCGTGATCGACATGAACACCGGCCAACCGTTTTTTCCTGATTTGGGGACAGGCGATATTCTCGATATGGAGTGGGGAGCAGAGAGCCAGCATCTAGCAGTACTCACACTAGTAGCTCAATCCAATGCTCCCAATGATGTAATACACCAACTGTATCTAGTTGACGTGTCTTCGCAGAAGGTACAACAAATGTTGCCAAACGCGACAGTCGGCGGCGGCTCCGGGGGATGGCGTGAAATGAGCTGGTCTCCGGATGGCCGTCTTCTGGCGATCAAATGCCCTATCTGGCCGCGCGGCCAGCTTATCACGGAAGACCATATTTGCCTGATTGCCACCAGTAAAGTTCCGTAACTTCTGAATAGATGATCAGGAACATGCCATGAACAAACCTAGAGTTGTCATCATTGCGTTGCTCGTGTTCGTTGCCGCAGTAGCGATCTCGACACTCAGTATAGAGGGTCGTGCCAGTATTCGACCAGTGTCAGCACGTGCCTACGATTTGCAGAATGATCTTCCGACGCTAACTCCCGCACCTCTTTATACCCCGATAGCATTCATCCAAGTAGAGATGAATGCGTTAAGTCGAGATGGTGCAGCGGACAGAGGAATAATGTGTAACCAAGGAAAAGGCAGGTTACTCTACGGATGCACTGCTTTCTGCTTTGATCCTGATGCTGACAACGACCCCAAGAATCCGATTTGCAATAAAGAGCAAAGACTTTCTTATCCCTATGGGGATGATTCAGTGCCGTGGGTCGGCATTGAGAACGAATACCTGTCCGATGTGCTATCGCAAGAGATGGGGGCAGGGTTTGAGAATATCACGTTACGCGCAGGGGCTATTACCATGCGCTCATTTGTCTGGTCTCTAAAGGACCGGGGGACCGGGGTTATTCAATCAACAACAGCAATCAACGTCAGGTCTTTATTCCTTATAAATTTAACACACTCAATCCGGCATTTCCCAGCTCAGGGTGTGGGTTGCCCAGTCCGCTCATCAATGAGGATCAAAAGAGGTTTTGTGACGCCCTTGCGCCACGCTATTACATGTCATCCTTTGGAAGTGGTGATAAGCCCACTCAGGCCAATCACTTCTCGGACGTAGCCAATCGAACGGAAGATGTTAGTTTCGACGACCTGGCGCTGGTTGGCGTAGAAGACCCTATCAGCATAAATCAACAGCCTTGCCCAGCTTCAGGAGCGGCGTCTTTCAACCACTATGGCCTAAGCCAGATAGGGGCCAATCGCTGGGCGCGAGGTAATCGTTGCGGAATAGATTTACCAGGAGAACTATGGAGTGTCCAATGGACGCGCGCCGAGCAAATCCTCTTCCACTACTTCACCCGCGTGCACTTGCGTGATGCCAACAATGATAAGCTNNTTCATCTCGCCGGCTTGGCGCTGGAATCCGTTGAAGTTCCAATGGAAGGCGACCGATAGTCAACCTCCCGTCTTGCGGATCGGCAGCTCCTATCAGGCTGTCATCCAGATCCAAAATACAGGCATTTATCCCTGGCAATGCATCGGGCTGGATGGGTTCCCCATCCCTGATTCTCGCTACAACCTGCGGTACTTTTGGTCTTCGACTGGACCTTCGGGCTGGTGGCAACTGGGGAAAGGGGAAGTCTCGGTCTGTGATATTCAACCCGGCGATCCTTCGCCCGAAAAGATCATTGCGATCGATGACATCCCCACCACAGCGGGGCATTACATCCTGCACTTCGATATCAACGATACCGTCAAAAATTCCTGGTTTCGGTCAGGTGGCTGGCCCACTTATGATGTTGAGGTGCAAGTCGTTTCACCAGTCACGCCCACACCAACGCACACACTCACCCCCACACCGACCTCGTGCGGCTTTGATGGCTGCTGAATCACCGTTGACGAGTGCGTGGTTAATCGTCAATCTCCTGAGCAAGTCCAGAGCCCGCTCAGGAGGTTTTGTTTGAGCGCACGTTGCTCACCCAGCCGATGAAGCGTTCCCGCAGGAGCCTTGTTTGCGAATAAAAAATTCCTTGTCGAAGGTGATCAACTGTGTTACACTCTTCGTTTGTTGAATCCGACGGAGGGTTGAAGATCGCATGACGGTTTCGGCAGTAAAGTGGCGCGGCAGTCTGTTGCCCGCCCTCGTTATTCTTATCAGCCTTACGCTCCTTGGCCCGGCGCACGCCGCACCAGTGCCGCAAGGCGCGGACATCGCACAGATCACATCCCCTACGGAAGGTCAGGCCCTGTCCGGCCTGGTCACCATCTCAGGCTCGGCGAATCATCCGGAATTTGCGCGCTGGGAACTGGCCTACGGACCTGATCCCAATCCCAATGATGCCTGGCAACCTTTTGCGGAAGGCAAACAACCGGTCGATAACGGCACGATCGGCACGTGGAATACCAGTGTCATCGCCGATGGGCAATACGCGCTGCGACTGCGGGCCATTCGCAAAGACAGCAACTACAGCGAAGCGTTTGTGCACGGCCTCAAAGTCAGCAACAGCGGGCCGGTCGGCACACCCACTTCGATTCCACCTGCGCCCACTTTTCCAGCCGAGCAAGCCACCCTGCCCGCCGTGGAAGTCATTCAACCGCTGGCGACGGTGATGGTTGAACAACCGCCGACCAGCGTTCCCGAAGCACCAGCGGCCTCCAATGCGACGCCACGCAGCACAGCGGCCTCTAATCGCAATGCAACAGCTGCTGTGCTAGGAATCGACTTAGGCCAGTTCGGATCGGCTTGTGTGGGCGGGATGGCGTTGACGGCAGGTCTGTTTGTGATCGTGGGTGTCGTTCAAGTCGGACGTTGGGGGGCGAAGCAGGTGCGCCGCCAGCAACGACGCAGATAGAGCAATGTTCAATGAACGTCATGCCCGAGTGCTTTCGCCATGCGCGCCCCCGCGCAAAGCGCGGACAGGGCTATCGGGCATCCAGATTCGCTGCTCGCACAGCCGCTGGATTCCCGCTAACAACATGCGGGAATGACTTGGCCGACACGTTAGCTTAAATGACACTACATGTACCATGAGCAATTGAAATTAGATGCACTTGTTGAATCGATTCAGAACAGTCGCGCCGGAAGCGGCCAATGATGAGGTCACGTTGATCGTCGGGTTAGGGAATCCCGGCCGCGAATATGCGAGCAATCGCCACAATGTCGGGTTTCTCACCGCCGATCGGTGGGCGGCCGCCCATACAATCGCCTTTAACAAAGTCCAGCAGCATGCCATCATCGCGCCGGGCCGCGTGGACGATCGGCGGGTGATTGCCGCCAAGCCGCAGACGTACATGAACGAGAGTGGCCGCGCCGTGGGCGCGCTGCTGCGCTTCTACAAAGTTCCCGTCGAACGCTTGTTGGTCATCTTCGACGATCTCGATCTGCCGTTTGGAACGATCCGGCTGCGCGCCGAAGGCGGCGCCGGCGGACACAACGGCATGCGCTCGATCATGCAACATTTGGGCGGCAATCAGTTCGCGCGGCTGCGCATCGGAATTGGCCGGCCGCCCGGCCGCATGGATCCGGCCGCGTTTGTCTTGCAAGATTTCAGCCGCGCCGAAGCCGCCGAATTAGACAGCTTGCTCGATCGCGCCGTACAAGCGATCGACGTATTCACGAAGGAAGGTATCACGATTGCGATGAATCAATTTAACGCAAACCAGCCAGGGGATAGGACAACGCTATGAACGAATATGAAGTGTTTGCCAAAGCATTCCGCTGCACGCCCAGCATGGCCGAATCGATCGTCAAACGTATCCGCGAGCGCGTCGGGCGCGAAGTGCCGATGAGCGAGATGTTGAATGCCATCAAGAAAATTCCGCCGACCCGTTTGAGCACCGACACCTTAGTGATCCGGTTGCAAAAGAACAGCGGCACGGCGAAGCCGGCGCGCAAAGTCAATGATGATGACGTCGATGACGACTTCGAACCAGAAGAAGCCGAAGAGGGCGAAGAAGCGCCGGTGCGCAAAGCGCCTTCAGCCGCACGGACACGCACGTCTGCCGCCAAGCGCCCCACGGGCTTGAGCGCGCAGGTCGACGACATGCTGCAAAAGAACTGGACGCAGGCCCGCGCCCTCGGCATGAATCCACCCAATATTTCGGTGGATCAATTCGTGCGGCAGACGCAATCGAAGGTGGGCGAGCCCAAGCCCGGCGTGGCCCGCGTCTTATCGGCTGTGCAGAAACTCAGCAAGAAAGATGTTCTCATCACACCCAATCTGGCGGCGGATGAGATCATCGAAACCGATGAATTGAGATAAAAGGTGGAGAGTGACGAGTGAAAAGTGACGAGTGAAACGGTTCACTCATCACTCTTCACTTTTCATTTTTCACGCATCAGGCCGCAACGTGAGCGACTCGATCAATCTCTCCGGCCTGTTGCCGTTACTGTCTGAGCAAACTCAGCTTCAGCAACTTGCCCGCGAACTGGATGACCCGCACGAAGGCCGCGGAGCGTGGCGACTCCCCGTATTGCGCGCCGCTCGCCCGTTGGTGTTAGCCTCACTCGTTCAACCACTCGATCGGCCGGTGCTCGTTATCGCGGCCAAGCCCGATCGGGCCCAGGCGCTGGTCGATTCACTGCGCGCCTACGGCCTCGCCACACCCGATCGGTTGCTGCGCTTCCCCGAGCCTTCGGCGCTGTTCTATGAGCGCGCCCCGTGGCCGCGTGAAGTGGTGGCCGAACGCTTGCAAGTGCTGGCACGCTTGACCACTACCCTCCCGGAGGTTGCGTCTCCGATCATCGTCGCCTCCGCCCGCGCCTTGATGTTCCGCACCCTGCCTCCGCGCGCTTTTCGATTGGGCACGCGCGCCGTGAAAAAAGGCCAGACGATCAACCTCGATCAACTGCTGGAAGCGTGGGTGGGCTTCGGCTATGACAGCGTTTCCACCGTCTTATCCCCGGGCGAATTCAGCCGGCGCGGCGGCATCGTCGATGTGTATCCCCCCGCTCTGCCGCGACCGGTGCGCATCGAATTCTTCGGCGACGAGGTCGAATCGCTGCGCACCTACGACCCCGCGACACAGCGATCGTTGGACACACTCGATCAGATCAGCATCACCCCGGCGGCCGAATGCCTCGCCAAAAACGGGCCAGTCGCAGCAGAGCAGATCAAGACGTGGGACACCTCGAATCTGCCCGATGATCAGGCCACCCAGTTTGAGAAAGATCGACTGGCGTTGATTGCAGGTTCGCCGTTTCGCGGCATCGAGTTTTATTTGCCGCTGCTGCATGGCGATGCCACAGCGTTGATCGATTACGTGCCGCGCAACGCACTCATCGTGCTGGACGACGCCGAAGAAATCGAAGATGCGTGGAGCGAACTGGAAGAGCAAGCGCTCGATCTGCGCCGCTCGGCTGAAGAAGATGGCACGCTGCCACCCGACTTCCCGCTGCCCTACGTCACCTGGGACGAGTGGCGCGATAAGATGATCGGGCGCAGTGTCATCACGTTGGGTGAGGAATCCCACTCCGACGACCACGCGCTGGCTACCGCCCTGCCCTTCTCATCCGGTCAACGTTTTGGCGGACAACTCAAGCCCTTCATCGATCACATCGCACAACTGCGTTCGATGAATGACGGCGTCATCGTGGTGAGTCGGCAAGCGAGCCGCTTAGCGGAGTTATGGGCCGAGCGCGATCATCACCGTCCGCCAGTGCACAGTATGCTGACTGCGCCGGAACCTCGCACATTGATCTTCGTGCAGGGTCTGCTGGATGAAGGCTGGACGCTGCGCGGCCTCACGCCGCGCGACGAGAACGAGCGTCGATCGGTAGGGCTGTGGTCGCTGCATGTGATCACCGACGCGGAGATTTTCGGTTGGTCACGCCCGCAACCGCGCCGGCGCGGCAAGCCCAAAGCCATCACGCCCGAACAATTCTTCGCCGACTTGCAGCCCGGCGATTACGTGGTGCACATCGATCACGGCATCGGCGTCTTCCAAGGTTTGATCAAACTCACACTGGAAGGCATCGAGAACGAATATCTGCAAGTGGCGTATGCCAGCGGCGATAAGTTGTATGTGCCGATTCATCAGGCCGATCGGCTGAGTAAATATATCGGGGCGGACGACCACGCGCCGGATGTTCATCGGTTGGGCACGGCCGATTGGAGTCAGCTTCGATCGAAGGCCAAGGAAGCGGCGCTGGAAGTGGCGCGCGAATTACTCGAATTGTATGCCGTGCGCGAACTCTCGCCGGGCTATGCCTTCAGCGCCGACACTCCGTGGCAGAATGAACTGGAAGCCTCGTTCCCTTACATCGAAACCGACGATCAACTGCGCGCCATCCGCGCTGTAAAAAGCGACATGCAAAAGCCGCAGCCGATGGATCGCTTGATCTGCGGCGACGTGGGTTACGGCAAGACCGAAGTGGCGCTGCGCGCAGCCTTCAAAGCAGTACAGGACGGCAAGCAAGTAGCGGTGCTGGTGCCCACGACGATTCTGGCGCAGCAACATTACAATACCTTCACCAACCGCCTGGCTGCCTTCCCCGTCTCGATCGAGATGTTGTCGCGTTTCCGATCGGAGAAGGAGCAGGACGTTATCCTCAACCACCTGCGCGAAGGCAACGTGGACATCATCATCGGCACGCACCGCCTGTTGCAGCGCGACGTGACCTTCAAAGATCTGGGACTGCTCATCATCGACGAGGAACAGCGTTTCGGCGTGACGCACAAAGAGCAGCTGAAGAAGATGCGCACCGAAGTGGATGTGCTGACGTTGACGGCCACGCCGATTCCGCGCACGATGTACATGAGCCTGGTGGGGGTGCGCGACATCAGCACGATTGATACGCCGCCCGAAGAGCGCATGCCGGTCGCCACGTACGTGGGCGAATACGACGATCATCTGGTGCGGCAGGCGATCTTGCGCGAACTCGATCGCGGCGGACAGGTCTTCTTCGTGCATAACCGCGTGATCG
Source organism: Anaerolineae bacterium (assembly GCA_003154115.1). Classification (GTDB taxonomy): domain Bacteria; phylum Chloroflexota; class Anaerolineae; order Fen-1058; family Fen-1058; genus Fen-1058. Next base: position 24,840 of record PMCF01000079.1, on the reverse strand, counting down.
GTATTGAGCAAATCTTCGAACGACTGGCGAAGATCGTGCCAGAGGCACGCGTGGGCACCGGTCACGGCCAGCTGGATGAGCACGAACTCGAACGGGTGATGGTCGCCTTCGTGAAGGATGAGTTGGATGTGCTGCTGTGCACGTCCATCATCGAAAGCGGGCTGGACATTCCGAATGCGAACACGTTGATTGTGGATCGGGCCGATCGGTTTGGGCTGGCCCAGTTGTATCAATTGCGCGGGCGCGTGGGACGCGGCGCCACGCGGGCCTATGCGTATTTCCTCTACGACAAAGCAGCAGGCATGACGGAAGATGCACGCCATCGCCTGGAAGCGATCCGCGAAGCCACCGATCTGGGCATGGGCTATTCGATCGCGATGCGCGATCTGGAGATTCGCGGCGCAGGCGATCTATTGGGCATGCGGCAGAGCGGACAGATCAGCGCGGTGGGCTTCGATCTGTACACCAAGTTGCTGCAACGTTCGGTGAGTGAGATGAAGGCGCTGCGCGATGGCACCCCCGCGCCCTCGATGCCGCTGACGGGCGTCAATATCGATCTGCCGCTGCAGGCCCACTTGCCCGCCGAGTATGTGGGCAATGAAGGATTGCGCTTGCAGTTGTATCGACGGATGGGCAACATCGTCGCCGCCGAAGAGATCGATGCGCTGGCGCAGGAGTTGGCCGATCGGTTTGGGCCGCCCCCGAAGCCCGTCGAAAATCTGATGTTCCAACTGCATCTGAAGGTGTTAGCCGCAAAGGCGCAGGTCAGCGCCATCGTGCGCGATCGCGAGCGCAACAACATCGTGCTGAAGTCCGAGGCGCTGGAACATGCCGATCGGTTTGGGCTGCAAAGGCGCTTGGGGAACACCGCCTCGGTGCAACGGCGTGAGGTGCACCTCGCCAATAATGAGACGTGGCGCATCAAGTTGGTGAAGGTGTTGCAGGAATTGGAGGCTGGAAGTTAGAGATTGGAAGTCGGTTGCAAGTTAAGCGGGAACCGGATTTCGGAGGCTGCGATGTGCAGCACGAAATCCGGTTTTGTTTTTCTCACTGGCAGAGGGATACCGTTTTCACAGGCATCGTCAAACGCCGCACTCAGTGCTTCGTCATGCGGCGAAAAGCCCATACCATCCCCGCGCCAAGCAAGCCGCCGAGAAGTCCAAAGAAGACGTGCATAGCCAGTGGATATAGCACGCCGCTGAGGAGTGAGCTATATTGCATTCCGGTAGCAGCGCTGATCCCCACACGCATCAACGGTTTGATGGCGTGAGCCAATCCGGCGATCACCGTCAGGAACAATACATTGTACTGCCAGCGCGGTGCGAGGTTGAACATCACATCCAGCGCCAGGCCGACAAGCAGATAGATCAACCATTTAAGAGGATCGCCAAATCCCCAGAAGGGCAGGGTCGAGACCACGGCTGCACCGATGCTCGAGACACCGGCGGCCCAACGATAGCGCGAGGTGGTGCGCCCGATCATGAGCAGCGCCAACCAGGCCAGGCCGGTATGACCGGGCAGCTTGAACGAACCATCAAAAACGCTGGTAACTACCACGATCGCTGCCCCCAGGCCCACCAGGGGCAGCGCTTCTTGCCACGTCAATCGTGTGCTAATTGGAGAGTTTCTTAACGACGTCTTTCGCGATAACTCGCCACTCATACTCGTCATGGCCCTGTGCCTCCTCGACTAAGAGTAATGGACAGCCGTGCTTCAACAAAGGGCGCACCCACTCGCCCATTTCAATCCGATCGGCGGGTGGCACGTCGGCACCCTCGATCGTTTGAATCAATTCGATTGGCGTGACACGCCGCAGTTGATCGGCCACATAGATGCCGCTCAATTCGCGCAGGCCGGTTAACCACAAGAAGCGACCGTCGTTTCCGGCGGCGCGCAAGCCCACTGCCGCCAAGGCTCCGATGACGCCGCCGTGATCGCCGGTAAGTCCTTCCAGCACCAGAAGTTCGTCTTGCGCTAGAGTCAGCGCGTCAGCCATCGTCAGGATGTCACGCTTGGCGCGTTGACCGAAGTGCTGCACAGCCGTGCTGGTGCGTGACCATTCCGCGACACAGAGGCCCGCATCGGAACCGGGCGCGCTTTCCGTGGATAGAAACTGGCGGCACGTTTCGATCAACGCCTCAAGCCGATCGGGCTGGGCCTCCACAGTCAGACACGCCGAGCTATTGTGGGAGGTATAACGAATGCGCGGATCGACCAACAGTTGATGACGCGTGATGCCTTCAATTTCGGCGAGGCGCCTGGCGCTCAACGTGTTGGCGAGATCACGCGCGTGATGGCCGGTGCCGCGAGTTTCCAGATTATCCGTATCGTCAATGCCAATTAAATAGCGCATCTCACTTCACTTCGATCTTGACGATGTCCTTAGGCCAGCTATCCTTGGGGACATTGGTCGCAGCGAATTTGACCGTGCCGCGATTGGTGAAATCGAGAATAACTTCGCGGGTGACTTGATCTTTGGGCAGCGTGATGCTGCCTGAGCCGCTGATCGTGACTTCTTTGAAGTCTGTCACGTTGGCAGCTTTCAATACGTCCAATACAGCAGGCCCATCTTGCGGCTTGCCGTCAATGGTGATCGTGGTGGCTGGTAATTTCTGCAAGTCGCTCAACGAGAAACCGGTAGTGCCGGCGGGTGCAATGACTTGCAGCAGCGCGTCCCCATTGGGTGTGGCCGCAGATGGCGTGGCAGGGACAGCGTTGGGTGTAGCCGAGGACTGAGAGGCCGGGCCGGCGTTAGGTGCAGTACAGCCGATCAGTAGGATCATGAGCAAACCGACTGACAACCAACGATGGAGTGAGGTCATAGCGTTCTCTCAAATGGGGATAGTGGATGTCGCAATTGTACATCAAGGCCCCTAGATCGCGCAACAAGGGCAACCGAACCTTTTCCCTCAAACGTGCATATAATTTGGTAGAAAACGATCATTCATGAACAGCCTTGGAGATAAACGCTTGCCTCACGTAGCGCCTCGTTCAAAAATCGATCAGGATGCTTTCGCCGACATCTTTGAGCAGTATAAAAGACTGGTCTACAAAACGGCCTATCTGATGCTGGGTGACAGCGCCGAAGCCGACGAAGCCCTGCAGGAAGTTTTTGTGCTGGTCTACAAATCTCTGGCCAGCTACGACCCGCACAAAGGGGCCATCACCACCTGGCTGCATCGCATCACGATCAACTATTGCCTGGGTCATCGACGCAAACGGCAGATTTTAACTGAGCCGTTGGAAGAAGCTCGCTTGGTTCAACTGGATGAGCCGATCGAAGCGAGCCTGGTCAAGGCGGCTGAACGGCAGGAAGTCCGCCGGGCGATTATGGCGTTAAGCGAGAAGCAGCGGGCCGTGATTATCCTCCGCTATTATTGGGAGTTACCTTACAATGAAGTCGCGCAGGTCCTCGCCATTCCGGTGGGGACCGTTAAATCAAGGATCGATTTGGCCCTGAAGACTTTGTCACTTAAGTTAGTGGGGCCGAAAATAGCACACCGCAAAGATGTAAGGCCGGCGCTGGAGTGTGAAGTATGAAATGCGAACACGTGCAGAAAACATTGGCCGTTTTTCTGGAGGGTGAGCTCACTCCCGATGACCGTCTAATGATTCAACAGCATCTGGCCGGTTGTGAGGTTTGTCGATCTGAGCTGGGGTTGTTGACGGGGCAGGCTCTGCAGAGTCTGGCCGCCCAGGCTGAACCTTCGCCGCAGGCATGGAGCCGCTTGCAGGCGAGGGTGGCACGTGTGCCAGTGGCACAAGTGCCAATGGCGAAGGAAGCGCAACCTTCGTCTGGCTGGCTCTCACGGTGGTTATCTCGCTTGGCGCCGAGCGGGGGTTCCACACCCACTCATTCCTTAGGAGATAAAACCATGAACAAGAGATTTGGATTGACTGCCCTCGTGGCAGTTGTCGCAGTCGCAGTCGCGGCCATTTTGATGGCCCAAAATGTTCCAGTCGTCTCGGCCCAGCAGATTCTCGATCGGGCGTCTGCCGCCCAATCGGCGGTGAAATCCGCCCAAGGCATCAATCACATCCGAATCGAGTCTTACTACACGCTCCACGCGTTGGAAAAAAATTCGACGGGGCTCAAGACCATCGTCGATAGCTATCTCGACTACCAGACCGGCAACCTGCGTAACATCACGACCCATGCCGACACCGGAAAAGTGCTGGATGCTTTCGCCTACGATGGAGCCAATACCTACTCCACGAAAGGGCCGTTGGATAGCACGTCCAATGAAAGTCTGACCATCTATCGCAGCCCGCAAAGCCGGGAGAAAGTGATGGCGAACTTGTATTCGGGCGGCGGGGCGACCGTAGACTTTGAGCAGCTGTTTGCCGAGATGCGGAGTGATCCACAGGTAACAGTCGAAGGGAAACAAACGGGGGCCGATGGCCGATCGGTCTATGTGCTGAGTACACAACAACTGGGCAAGTTTCTGAAGGATCCGAACAGTGTGCAGACCAAGCGCATGTTCTTCGATGCGAACACCTATCGGTTGCTAGAGGAAAAGGCCACCTTCCAACTGGCCGGCAAAGAAATCGTCGTCGCCGATATGCGCTACTTGGTGAACGAAACGCTGCCAGCCACTAGCCCGGTGGCCTGGGACTTGAGCGACTTGCAAGGCGTCAACATCGTGGATGACACGGACCGCACGCAAGGCGACCTCTTGCCGGAGAAGATTACAGTGCAGGAGTTGGCGGCGCATACCAAGACGGGCTACCTCCTGAAGACGATCCCGGCCGGGTTCAATCTGGAACTCGAGGCCCCGCCCAAACAGGACAAGGAAACGGCGTACATCTATATCGCATCCTATCGCACTGAAGCGGGTGATTACTTCGTGATTCAGGCCTCAGGTGTACCAGATGATCTGACGCAAGGCACGGCAGAAAACGCACAATGCTTCAATGCTGACCGAACGATCACACCCTGCACGGCCACACCGCCGACTGGTGGCAAGGAAACTTATACCACGGCCGCGGGCCTCAAGGTGTATTTCGAGGAAGATACCGTGACTCCCGATGGGAAGCACTATCCGGAGGCCGCCGTCAAAGCGCCGGATGGGGCAGCGTTCTTGATCAGCAGCACCCTGTCGCGCGAGCGCGTGAAGGCATTAGCCGAGGAGTTGGTGATTGCCCAATAAACGACGGGCAGCATGAAACATGCAGTAAGACCATAACAGTGAACACCCCGAATGTGAAATTTGGGGTGTTCTTTTGTTTCCATGCGGAGCACACTGGCATATCATGTCAGTTTTTCATCACTTCGGCAATTCTTCTTTGAACACCCTATCTCTCGCCCCTACGAGTCACCGATTCGTTTTGATGGCGTCGCGCTAATGGGGAGAAGGGAGTGAGAGTGAAATTGCTGCAGGTGGTCAAACACCATCTGGGGGCGCGCGCCGATGCGGGAGAAGTTCAGGCTGAAGGCCGGGAAGCCCATAGCCTGGTTGAGCCGGGCCACCGCGCGACGCGCAAATGATAATCGCGCCAGCCACTGCTCCGGATGATCGAGCTCCAGGCAAATGATGGTCGTCCCGACCACAGGCTTAAGAAGGATGTCGGTGATCGACGGCCAGGGAATGAAGCCAAGCCCGAATGGCCGATACCAGACACCCCGCTCGTCGACGATGAGGTAGGGCCGTGAGTCGAGGACCTGCCAGAGCAGGACCGGAATGCCAACCAACAGCAAGAGCGTTGCCAGCCGGCCCAGCCAGGCACTCGGTGTAGCACGCACCTGGGGCTGCGCGAGCAAAAGCAGGCTGGCGATTAAGAGAACGATATCCATCACCAACAGGGAAATGAATCTTCCCCGCGCATTTGGAATGATCAAGGGTTCCATAGATTTCTCCTGATGACTCCGCGGTCTATTTCATACGGTCAACCTGGCAAAACATCTCTGCGCCGCGCCTGCACTTTAACATTCTGGCAACTCGAAGTCGCGCTTCGTAAGTCGTTGGCTGAACATCCACCGGCAGACCTGTGAGGTTTTGAAAACCTCACAGGTCTGCAACCCAACGGTCTACTGGCACCGAGAGCCTTGAGATGGTCTTGAGCCTTCTGACGCAAATTAGGATCGTTGCTTAACTCAAAGACTTTTTTGAAGTCAGCAATAGCTTTGTCGTTTTCGCCTCTTAACTCGTAGGTAATTCCGCGATAAACGTAGGCGTCCGCCAAGTCCGGCTTGAGTTGAATGGCTTGATCAAAGTCGGCGATAGCGCGATCGTAGTCACCTTTGCCGTCGTAGGCTAGCCCGCGATCGAAGTAGGCAGCAGCATCGTTCAGCTTAAATTGGATGGCTTGGTCGAAGTCGGCGATAGCGCGGTCGTAGTCGCCTTTACCGACGTAGGCGACCCCACGATTGAAGTAGGCAGCAGCAAGGTCCGGCTTAAATTGGATGGCCTTGTCGTAGTCGCCGATGGCGCGGTCGTAGTTGCTTTGGGCAATGTAGACATTCCCACGGAAGAAATGAGCTTCATTCGGATTAGCCATCACTGTCATGTTTGTCGGAAGAGATTCAATTGCACCGCTAAAATAGGGCAACGCCTCATCAACGCTTCTGCGAGGAGCGAAATATGCGTCGAGTCCCAAAACAAAGAGCACCAGGTAAGTAGACTGACTAGGCAGATCGGTGACGATACTGAATTCCACTTTTGTCGGATCGGCAAGGCTAAGGTGGACGCCTTCCTCAGTTGACTGGTAATCGGATCGTATTCTGATTCGTTCCACGCGGGGTGTGATAGTGAACGCATCGTACCAACCCCATAACACCAACGTCGCGCTGTAAGTTTCGCCGGTTGGCCGCACGGTGTTGTCGTCAACGGTGTGGCGCAACCGTTCAATGCGAACGCCGAGGTTATCCTTCTTTGCCTGCGCAGTCAGTTGCTCGTAGATGTATTGCGCGGGATCGATGCCCTGGTACTTGCCGCCGCTGCGGTCTTCAAAGTCCGCGACGATGATGAGGGATTGACCTTCGGTGGCAGGCCCAAAGGCCAGTGGAGTTGGCGAAGGGGTCGGTGTTGGGAGCAAAGCAACTAAAGGGCCAACATTGAATATTACTGAGCCAACGACGAATGCTATAGCAATCGCAATCAGTCCAACACCAATCCACACCATGCGCGTCTTGATGTTGACGATCTTGTCTCGTCCGATGACGTCGCCTTCAATGTTGACGTCGCCCTCGGCATTGAGGTTAGCGCCGCCGTTGCGATTAGAAACATTATTCGGATCGGAATCGGTAGCCATGAAGCGCCTTCCTATTTCCTAAAGACCCTAAAGGTTTTCTCTGCGAATAAGAATCCTGTCTGGCACAAAGGTCTTGCCAGAGAAGGTATTGAACAGGCCAGAAAACCTTTAGGGTCTCTTCATGTCGCAAGTATAGTGCGATCGAAAGCGCGGGTCAAACGCCGTCTGCTCGCGCCTCATCGATCTTTTTCCGCACCTTGTGCTATCATTGCCCCCATGCTTTCCTCCGCCTCTTCCACCGACGATCTACTCAAGCAGGGCATTGCGGCGGCGCGCAGCGGGCGCAAGGCTGAAGCGCGCGAGAAGTTGCTGCTGGTCGTGGAACTGGACGAGCAGAACGAGCAGGCCTGGCTGTGGCTGAGCGGCGTCGTCGAATCCGATCACGATCGGCGCGTGTGCCTGGAGAATGTGCTGACCCTCAATCCCACTAGCGCCGTCGCACAGAAGGGCCTGCGTTGGCTCGACGAGCATGCTCCGGCCTCACAGCGTGAACACTGTCCGCACTGCCACGCCGAACTGCCCGCCACCGGCAATGTCTGTCCCGCCTGTCATCAGCCGGTATTGATCAGTTGTCCGCAGTGTCATGAGCACGTGGAGATCGCCATTCGCCACTGCCCGCAGTGTGGCACGACGCTGGGCGACTATCACAATCACAACCCTTACTATCTCAATCTGGCCGGGGCCTATCTCGATCGCAACAATTTCCCCTTGGGGAGTTGGGCGCTGGAGCAAGTGATCACCGCGCAACCGGAAGCGGACGAACTGCTGCGCTGCGGCGCGTTGTATCTGCGCCTCGATCGCGCCGCGCGCGCCGTCGATATGTACCGGCAAGCCATCGAGCGCGACCCTCGGCAGGCGACGGCTTACCTCCAGTTGGGCGCTTTGTATCGGCAGTTGGGACAGCCCGAGGAAATGCGCGAAGTGTATCAATCCGGTTTACGGCATCTGCCGGGCGATCCCGCGTTACTGTTAGCGTGGGGCCAGGGGCTCAGCGAAATCGGAGGAGCGGATCACGAAGCGATCGATGTGCTGCAACGCGCGCTGAAGCATGAGCCGCGTCTGGTCGAGGCGCATTTGCTGTTGGGGCAGCTGCATAGCCGCCGGGAAGATTCGATGCCGGCGCTGGCGCACTATCGGCAGGTGTTGATCATGGCCGAGCCGGACGCGGCCAGTGTGATTGAAGCGCGCCGCGCCATCGCCGCTTTGCAGCCTACGCAAGTCGATGGCTGGGGAGAATTCACGCGCCACTTGCTGGGCTTCATGCTGTGCCCAATCTGTGCGGCGCTCGCCAACGCCCAACTCTCGCCGCTCAAGATCAGTTGGGCGGCCTGGCTGTTGCTGGGCCTGTCGCTGATCGCCAGCCTCACCTGGATCAGCAGTGCGGATATGCCGCGCAACCCGCTGACGGTGAAATTGTTCGGCCCGGACGAAGCGCTGCGTCTGCACGTGTCGTTCTGGAATGGCATTGGTAAATTCTTGTGGGCCTTCGCCTTCGTCGCGTTGGTCATTCGGATGTGAAGCATGAGCACTCCCTCTTATCTGATCCCCTTCGTCATCGTCGATTGGCTTCTCTCGCTGGTCCTGCTGCTGCCGATCAGCGACAGCCGCAAGCAGCAGCGCCTCCCGATCGTGACCCTGATCCTCATCGGCATCAACACCGGCATTTTCATTTATCGTACCTACCTCTTGCCGCTGCAGGTGGGCCAGCCGGGCGCCGATATGTGGGAGTGGTATCAACTGCTGACACCCGCTTTTGTTATCAAAGGCTATGGAAATCCGGGCTGGACGATGATCTCTTCCGCGTTTTTGCACGGCAGTTGGGATCATTTGCTGGGCAACATGTTCTTCTTGATGTTCTTTGGCCGCAAAGTCGAAGACCTGCTCGGCCCGGTCAAGTTTCTGCTGCTGTACTTTGCGTGCATCTACATCTCCCAACTGGGCAGCATCGTCGGCGAGATCGCCCTGCCCGTCTGGCAAGGCGCCATTCCAAGTCTCGGGGCCAGCGGCGCGATCATGGGCGTAGTAGGTGCTTACCTCTTTCTCTATTACGAAGAACGCATCCGCACCCTGCCCATCATCTGGTATGAAATCCCCATCCCTTTTATCTTCTATCTGCCGCGTTTCCCCGTCTGGGTGTTCATCCTGTACACGATATTCAAGGACGTGCTCAACGGTTGGCTCGTCGAACAATTCCAGGCGGTGGGCCGCAATTACAGTTTCGTGAATTCGTTCGCGCACCTCAGCGGCATCCTCGGCGGGATGTTGTGCATCTATTTGTTCTTGCCCGCGACCATGCTGCATCTCAAACGCCATAGGCTGGGCGCGCCGACAAGATAACTGGCGCTTGCCTAACCCTCCACAAACGGCTAAACTAGAGCAGTTTCCAAGTTGATTTACGATCCGGACTCGAGGCTTCAGCCGGAATCTGCGGCAACCACCGGCTAAAGCCTCGAGTCCGGATCGCCAGCTATTACCGATTTTGATTGTCAAAGTTCATAAGGCTCCACTCCAGAAGTCGTAAATCAAACTGAATTCGCTTTAGCAGCATACCCCATAACGAAAGCAAAAATGATGATCCCTTCCCCCAAAGACACCGGCTTTGAGTTTCAACCCTATTCCGGCATCTGCACCTTTGGCCGCGCGCCGCACACGCGCGAGGTCAGCGGCGCGGATGTCGCCATCGTCGGCGTGCCCTACGATGGAGCGACCTCGTATCGCAGCGGAGCGCGCTTCGGGCCGCGCGCCATCCGTGAACAATCGATGCTGCTGTGGGGCTACAACAATCCGTTGGGCGTCGCGCCCTTCAAGACGTTGAAGGTCATTGATTACGGCGATGTGGAGGTGGTGCCCGTCGATGTGTTGGCGACGCACGGCGCCGTCAACGTCGAGGTGAGCCAGATCATCAAAGAGAACGTGAAGGTGATCGCGCTCGGCGGTGACCACTCGATTGCGCTGCCATTGCTACAAGCGCATGCGCGCAAGTACGGACGCCTGGCCGTCATTCACTTCGACGCGCACCCGGACACGTGGGACACGGAGTTCGGCCAGCAGAAGTTTAGTCACGGCACACCCTTCCGCCGCGCCATCGAACAGCGCCTCATCGACACCAGCGCCTATCTCCAGATCGGCATTCGCGGGCCGACGTCGGGCAAGCAGGACTATGAGGAGGCGTTGGCCCTCGGCGCGCGAATGATTACGATCGACGAAGCGATGGGGCTGGGCCTGGCGCGTATTCTCAAAGAGATCAAGGATCGTGTGGCAGATAAGCCGGTGTACATCACGCTCGACATCGACTCGATCGATCCGGCTTTTGCGCCCGGCACCGGCACGCCGGAAGTGGGCGGCTTCAGCAGCTATCAAGTGCTGCAACTACTGCGCGGCTTGAAGGGTCTGAACATCGTGGGGGGTGATTTAGTGGAAGTGTCGCCGCCCTACGACCACAGCAACATCACGTCGATCCTGGCGTCGAATCTGGTGTTTGAATATTTGTCGCTGATAGCGCTGAACAAACTGAACGTGGAATAAAGAAACGCAGAAACCGGGTTTCTCCACGAGTGATGCGCCATTCCGCTCAATGGGAGAAACCCGGTTTCTAGAGCGAATTCCAGTTTAGTTTACGGCTTCTGGACTCGAGCCTTTAGGCGGATTCCGGCTGAAGCCTCAAGTCCGAATCATAAATCAACTTGGAAACTGCTCTAAATCTGAATCTACTCTAGCTTGCGATAGTCGGCATTCCAATACAGCAGCGGCTTCGCGGGCCGGTTCACTCCCGCGGCCATCACCTCGCCGACATACAAGACATGATCGCCCGCCGCCTGCGTCTGCACCACGCGGCACTCCAGCCAGGCCAGGCAGTCCTGCAAAATCGGCGCACCGCTGGTCGAGGGCTGCGTGGGCACCCCTTCCAACCGATCGACCGCCCCCAGTCGTCCCGCAAACCGATCGGACAATTCGCTTTGATCGTCCCGCAGGAAATTCACCACAAAAGCCGCGCTCTCTTTGAGCAGGGCTTCGCTGGTGAGTTCTTCTCCGATCGAAATCAACACTAACGGCGGCTCCAGCGACACACTCAGGAAGCTGCTAACCGTCAGGCCGTGCTTGCGCGCATCGGTCTGCATCGTCACTACGGTCACGCCGCTGGCCCAGTGGCGCATGACGTGCTTGAACTGATCAACTGGGATAGGCATAGTTTTCTCCGTTACGCATCACGTTTCATCAAAGTATACCATGCCGATCCGCGCCCGCTGCCATCGCTGCCGCGCCCGCGGTCGTCGTTACCGCGCCCGCGGTCGTCGTTACCGCGCCGCATGCTGTCGAGCTGATACGCCGGATCGAACAACGCAGCGATTTCGTCCAGCGCCACGCCCGCCCGATCGGCTTGCGGCTCAAAGGCGTACAGCATGTAGAACGCGCCCGGCTTGAGTACCGCCGTCAAAGCCGCCACATAGCGACGACGGGCGTCAGCGTTGAGGTTGTGGAAGCAGCCGATGTCGTACGCAAAATCGATCGAGTGGCCGAGAGCCCAGCGGCGCAGCAGCGTCACATCGCCGCGCGCGAAGCGAATCCGATCGAGCAGCTCAGCCGATCGGGCCTTGCGCTTGGCCAGCGCAATGGCGCGGCGCGAGACATCGATCGCCGTCACGGCGAAGCCGCGCTGCGCAAGCGTGATCGCGTTCGTGCCGGTGCCGCAGCCCAGATCGAGCGCGCGCCCGATTGGCACCTTGCCGCTATCGAGCATGGCGACGATCTCCGGCGGTGTAAGGCCGGTGTCCCACGGCGTTTTCTTGAAGAGATACATCAGGTCCCAGAAGAGTGACATAGACTTCCCTTACAACAGATCGAGGTCAGCCTGGGCCGACCTCAATCGAGCGTGTACTGCCAGTCATTCATCACACCACTTCAAACTCCGCCACAAAGTGCCGCAGCAATTCCGGCGCGTGGACGATCTTCAAGCCGCGCAGGGTGTCGCGCTGCTCGTGAACGCGCTGACAGACTTCGATCACATAGTCAAGTTGGGTTTGCGTGTAGACGCGACGCGGAATGGCCAGACGCACCAGCTCAGTCTTGGGGTAATGCATAATGCCCGTGTCTGGATCGGGACACGCGAACATCACGCTGCCAATCTCCACGGTGCGGACGCCGCCTTCCAGGTACAGCGCCACCGACAAAGCCTGCGCGGGAAATTCGGATTGGGGGATGTGTGGCAGAAAACGCAGCGCATCCAGATACACCGCATGTCCGCCTGGCGGCTGCACAATGGGAATACCCAGCTCCGATAATCGATCGCCCACATACTTCGTCTGCGCAATCCGATACGCCAAATACGCTTCGTCCATGCCTTCACGCAGACCCACGGCCAACGCTTCCAGATCACGACCGGCTAAGCCGCCATAGGTCGGGAAGCCTTCGCGCAGGATCAATTCATTCTTCACGAGCTCAAACAGATCGGCGTTGCGCATGGCCAGCAGGCCGCCGATGTTGACGATGGCGTCTTTCTTCGCGCTCATCAGAAAGCCGTCGGCGTAAGAAAACTCCTCGCGCACGATTTCAGGAATGGATCGCAGCGCGTAATCAGCCTCGCGTTGTTGAATGAAGTACGCATTCTCGGCAAAGCGCGCGGCGTCCAGAAAGAACGGAATCCCATGCCGATGATAGGTGTCGGCCGTGGCGCGGATGTTCTCCATCGAGACCGGTTGGCCGCCAGCCGAGTTATTCGTAATCGTCAGCAGCCCGATCGGGATGCGCGCCTCCCCGACCGTTTCGATAAAGCGTTCCAGCTGCTCGATATCCATGTTGCCCTTGAAGGGATGCACCAACGCCGGATCGTGCGCGGCCTCGATCACCAGATCGATCGGTTTGCCGCCGCGCGCCCGGATGTTGGCCTGCGTCGTGTCAAAGTGCTGATTGCTGGGCACGCTTTGCGCCATACCCGGCTTCACGACGATCGAGAACAGCACATTCTCCGCCGCCCGGCCTTGATGCGTGGGCACAAAATACGAGAACCCCGTCACCTCTTCTACGGCGCGCTGCAACTGATAGAAACTGCGCGCCCCGGCGTACGATTCATCGCCGCGCATCAGCGCCGCCCACTGCGTATCGCTCATGGCGCCGGTGCCCGAATCCGTCAACAGATCGATCACCACGTCCTCGGCGCGAACTTTGAACAGGTTATAGCCCGCTGCTTGCAAGATGCGCTCACGCTCCAGGCGTGTGGTCAGTCGAATGGATTCGATGGATTTGATGCGAAAGGGTTCCAGGGGATAGGTGGGCATGAAGGCTCCGTAAGATTGGGGGTGCGGTCAAAATGAGAAGTGAAGAGTGAACAGTTCGCTCTTCACTCTTCACTTTTTACTCTTCAAAAATCTCTGCTTCAAAAATATACAATTGTGTACCCGGCTTGCGCCAGGCATCCGCCGGCAAGCCGGCTTTCATCCAGCACAACGTCGAAAGATACTCGTCGTGATCCCAACCTTGTTCCTGCGGCACCTGGGGCAAGAAGAGTCCGCCGTGCCCGCCGGCGCGAATCATCACGCCATGCTGGCCGACGATCACTTCTTCCGGGCCGTGCGCCAGGCGCATCGGCGTGAGGACACTGATCTCGATGTGCATGTCGGCCAGTTCGGCATGGCTCATGGGACGGAAACGGGGATCGTCGGTAGCGCTCAGCAGGCTGACACGCTGCACGCTTTCCCACAGTGGATAACGCGCAAAGACTTCGCCCCGGCAACCGCGCAGGTCGTGCGTCTGTTTATGGCGCAGCGTGACGAAGGTGGCGCGCGGCTGCTCCATGGCGGCCGAAGTCGGCTCGAAGTGCGGCCGGGTATGGGTTTGCAGATATTCATCCAGGGTAGCACGCGCTAACTTCAACAAGGCAGTCTTATCGATATCGGTCAAGGCCGGTGGTTGGCCCATCGCAAATTCGATCGCGGCGTAGCCCACCACGCGACCATGCTCGCCTTCCGGCACATCGCCAGAGTTGGCGTATTTCAGCAAGCGCACTTGCTCCGCTCCGATAGCGCGGGCCAATATCATCGAGACCATCACGGGGCCTTTGCCACACATCGTCGTGTGCAGGTTAGCCGTGCGGCTCGACATGGCGTCTTCGTCCCAGGCTTCCAGGGCCAAGGGATCGAGCGAGATGACGGCCTGAATGGAGGAATGATCTACCTGCACCGCATCTTGATAGCGCGGATAGTGCGATAGATCGGTCGAAGTGACCACCAACGTGCGCGGGGTTTCGTGCAGGACGCGGGCCAGTCCCGCCGCAATCGCCTGGGCATTTTCGAGAGTGGGTTTGCCGATCGAGATGGGCACGATGGGCACGCCGGGCAACACGCGCTGAATGAAGGGGACTTCCACTTCCAGGCTGTGCTCTTCGAGGTGAATGGACCGATCGGATGTGAAGACCGGCGCTGCATTCAAGATCGCTTGCGCCAACGGCGCATCGATCGGCACTTCGCCCAACGGCGTGCTCCACGCTCCATTCGGCCATACCGCCGCGCCATCAAAACTATAAGCGTAACCGTGATTGAAGCCCAGGATGATCACGTGCTCGTAACCGCGATCGAGCGCCTGCTTGAAGCTGTGCGCCGCCACGCCGCCGCTGAAAACGTACCCGGCGTGCGGCACAATTAAAATCGACGGCTCCGTTTCAAGGCGTTCGGCTTTGGCCAGATAGCCGTCGATCAGCTGGGTCAATGTGGCTGGATTGGCTGGATAAAAAGCGCCCGCCACCGCCGGTGAACGCACACTATGGGCCGACTGGGTTGCCGTCATGACTCTTTACCTTTCTCCCCCGCTCCTCACTTCATTATAGTGCGAAGCGCGGCAAAATCAATTGGCAAATTATTCTGGCTCTTCCGGCTCAACGGGAATTGCTCTCGCTGGATGGTCACACGCTCTGCGAGCGTTTGAACGGCGGATGTGACCACGCAGAGCGGCCGGGAGCATTTGCTGATAATCTGCTCCAAGCCCGCGGGCGTCTCGCGGCACGTTAGCCGAGCGCGACGCCTGACGGGCCACCGGCGCAACACACCGGGGTATTGGCCTACCGCCCCCCAAAGTGAAATGCGCGCATTACTCTTCGGCCACAGGCAGTGTAAACAGGAAGGTGGCGCCGCTCCCCGGCGTGCTCTCCACCCAGATGCGCCCGCCGTGCGCTTCGACGACCAGGCGGCAAAACGCCAGGCCCAGCCCGCTGCCGCGCCCGCGCACCCGGCCCGTTACGAATTTCTCGAACAGACGTGCTTGCAGTTCAGGTATCAGGCCGATGCCGGAATCTTTGACCGATACGATAACCTGTCGATCGTTGACTGGATCTCGCCGCGCCCCGATGGTAATCAACCCTTCAGGCGGAGTAAACTTGATGGCATTCCCGATCAAATTTTGCAACACCCGATGGATCAATTCCACATCCACCGACACGAACGGCAAATCGGGCGGCACCTGATTCTCGATCGTCTGGTGTTTGTCCCGGGCCAGCACCTGCTCCAGCTCCGCCACTTCGGCGGCGATAATGTCCAGCCGTACCGGTTCGCGCTCCAGGGGCATTTGCCCGCTTTCCAGGCGGTTCACATCCAGAATCGCCGTGATCAAATTGAGCAGGCGCTGCGCGCCCTGGTGGGCGACATCGACAATCTCACGCTGTGAATCCAATATGTCTTCCGACCCCATCAAATCCAGTGCGCCCAATACCACCGACGCCGGGTTGCGGAGATCGTGCACCATCGTGTTGGTCAAGTCTTCCCGCATGACGTTAAGCGAGTGCTCTTCGGTCACATCCCGCAGCACGATCAAGCGGCCGATCGGCACAGCATTGCTCAACACGGGCAGACTCGCCCAATGAATCATGTGCGGCGCCACTTCATAGTCGCCCTCGACCAGCGGTTCGTCACCCTGTCGAATACGCCGCATCTCGCCCAGGATGGCCTTGACCGCGCCGTGACTGCTCCGCCGCAAGAAGTGGATAGCATCCGCCACCGGTCGATTCAGCCACTCATCCGGCTCAGCGGGCAAATTCAACAAGTGCAGGGCGGGCGCATTGATCACCAAAATGCGCTGATCCATACCCAGCAGCACGATGCCGTCCCGATTGAAACGGATCGAGGCCTGCAACCGGCTGCGCTCGTCGTTGATATCTTCATACAGGCGCGCATTGTCCAGAGCCAGGGTCACGGCATCGGCCAGCGATTGGGCCAGCGACAGATCGTCGGTGTCAAAGATCGTCGCGGCATCACCTTCGATATTCAAGATGCCGATCAAGCTGCCCGCCTGCCACAACGGCACGACTAAGTGGGCGGTGTCCGGCGCACGCGTGGCGAGCTCAGTCAACCCGATCGAGATCGGGACGTCCGAAGAATGCCGCTCCGTGAAAATACCGCGGCGGATGATCTCGGGCGCGATGGGCAAAGCAAATCCCAAGGGCAGTGAGGGTTCACCGCTGACCGCCCGCACCATCCAGTTGCGGCCGTCCGTATCGGCCAGCAACAGCGCCACATGCGGCCAACCGGCAAAATGCGCGATGGCCGCGACCGCCGTCTGCGCAATCACCTCGGGATCGAGCTGACCACTTACCGCGCGCAGCACTTCGTACAACGTGGTCTGGCGTTCAGCCATGCGGCGCTGCACTTCAAAGGAGCGGGCGTTGCGAATGGCCAGGGCCATTTGATCAGCCGCTGCTTCCATCAGGCGCGCGTGATCAGCCGTGAAGTGCGCGGGTTGCGCATGCGTCAGCACCAGCACGCCCAACAAGGTCTGCTCGCTCACGATCGGCACGGCCAGTACCGAGCGAGTCGTTATCTCGGTGGGCATGGACAGCCACCGCGCGTCGGCCTGCGTGTCGACCACCAGGGCCGTCTGCTGTTCGCGCACGACCCAACCGACCAGACCCTCCTGCATCAACCGCTCGATAATCGCGCGTCGCTCGACGGCCGGAATTTTATCACGCACATACAGCGTCTGCGTTACCTCGTTCGTGGCGTTGAACAGAAACACACTGCCGCGATCCGCGCCCGTGAGGTTCGCGCCGACGTGCAGCACGTTTTCCAGCGTCGCTTCCAGGGCCGGCTGTTCACTGGTGGCACGGGCCACTGTCAAGAGATTTTCCAGTAATTCCTTCTGTTCGCGCAGTTCGGTTTCGGCCTGTTTGCGCTGGGTCACGTCACGCACCACGGCGATAATCTCACGGCGGCGCGCTGGAAACAACCGGGCTTCAAACCAGCGCGTCACACCTTCTTCCGTCAGCGAATAATCGAGTGCTTGCGGCGCGTTCTCCTGCTGTGTGCGTTGCAGCGCCTCGCGCAACAGCTGGCCGATGGGCGCCGGCATCACTTCTTCAACGCGCTGGCCCAGAAACTGATCGGGGGGCAGATAAAGGTGCGCCTGCGAGTCAGCGGTAAAACCGATGAAGCGCCCATCCTGATCGAGGCGGAACATCAAATCGGGGAACGCCTGCAAAATAGTCTGCAATTCGGCGGTGCGTTGATCGAGCTCGTCGGCCGAGTTTACCTGCTCGGTCACATCGCGCACCATGATCAGCCGCCCGGTGGGTCGCCCCAACCGATCGGGCATCGGCGCGATGCGCAGCTCGCATATCCGGCCGTTCAACACGATCTCGTCCTGCGCCGTTTCCGTCTTGCGGTAAGGCCGCACCAGATCGAAGTGCTCGTGCAACGCGACGGCGGCCGGTTGGCCGACAATATCGCGCCACTGCAAGCCTAACAGCTGCAAGGCGGCTGGATTGCAATCCAAAATGCGATCCTGGTCGTCCAACACCAGCATGCCGTCCGGCATATTTTCGACGACGGCGCTGCGGGCGATCGGGACCAGGTTGAACGATCGGATTTGAGCCAACCCCCAGCTCAGCATCAGGCCGCCCATCAAATAAGCCAAAGGCGCGGCTAGATCCAATCCAGACAAGTACATCATATTGCCCAGCCAGGGCAGCGCCGTGCCGAGCAAGACGGCCGCCGCGTAACGCCGCCGGAACATGGGTAAACGAATCACCGCCGCCGTGGCCATCATCGTGACCAGCAAACAGAGCCCTAACGCGAAGAAAGTGTCAAGCCAGAAGAAAGTACCCCGTTCCAGCCGCAAGGGCATGTTTAACCCTTGATCTGACAGTCTGACGTCTGACCAAACCAAACCATGTAATTCATTCGTCCAAGTCAGCAGGAGTATCAGGGCCGGGATGATCAGCCACAGCAACCACCGGCCATACCCAAAGATGATCTTCCGGTTGCCGGTGCCACGCGCGGCGCAGGCCAACCACAGGACCGGAGCTAACGTCAACCCGATCCATTGCACTTTGGCCCACACCAGTTTGGAGTTCTCTGTAGTGCTGGCGACCTCGAAGCCGTAAGCCAATGACCATCCGACGGCGATGAGGGCCAAGAGCAACAGCGGCACAGACCCGAAGGTATCGCGCATCCGCCAGCTGTAGACCGCCACCGCCATGGCGACAATGGCCAGGGCAATAGCGATCAATGAAAGAGGTGTGAAGTGAAGTGGCATAGCAGACCAATTATACCCACAACAGGCCATCACGCGAAATCGAACGCCGCGCCAGGTATACAGCAAAACTGTTGGGCGGGCATGCTGCCCGGCCACGCTCCTGCTGGATGGCACATCCGGCACTACCAGACGCTGGATGTGCCCGCTTCGCGCAGCGCGAGCGCATCCCACAGGTCACCAACACTTTGGCGTTATACTCACCGCGCCGGTAGTCCAGGCGCGTCGTCCGACTGTGCTATACTTTTCGAGGACGATCTCAACCCGGACAAATCCATTATGCCCCCTGCTCTCAACTGGAATTTCGCGCCCAGCATCTTGGTGATGTTATTCAGCCAGGCCGCGTTGTATGGTTACTTGATCTACCTCGCGCGCCAAGATGGACACTGGGGCACCGACGTGCGCACACGCCATATCGTGTGGTTCGCCCTCGGCCTGATCTTGATTTTCATTGTCACACATCCACTCGTCACGCTGATTGTCTTCAACGCCGTGATGTGGGTGTGCACGTTCCATCACTATATGAAGGCGCCTTACGCAACGTCAACCTTCACATCATCGAACACATGATGTTCCTCGTCGCAGGGGTGCTGCTGTGGCTGCCCGTCATTCACGATGTTCCACCGCAGCACGCCTTGAGTTATCCCGCCCGCATGATCTCCAGCAGCATCCTCGGCGCGATCTTCACCTTCGCCCCGACGATCGCCTTTCCCTTCTACGGCGACGCGCCGGTGGCCTGCGGCACGATGGGCCTGCCGACCGCGACCGTGCGCCTCAAAGGCCCCGACGGCAAGTTGACCATTCAAGCGGCGGTGGGCACCGGACCGGTCGATGCGTGCTACAAAGCCATCGATGCGATCGTGCAGTCGCCGGCCACGCTGCTGGAATTCGCCGTGCACGCCATCACGGAAGGCATCGATGCGCTGGGCGAAGTGACCGTCCGCATCGAAGCCGAAGGCGGCGCCACCCCTGCGGTCAATGCGCAGCGCGACTACGAACAAGTGCGCACCTTCGGCGGACACGGCGCGGACACGGACATCATCGTGGCGAGCGTGAAAGCCTACCTCGCCGCGCTGAACAAGATGCTGGTCGCCACCGGGCAATACGTCAAACAGCCGGAAATGGCGGCAGTGTTAAATTAAGTAACTGCCAGCCCTCGTGGCGATGTCATTCCCGCACGCTGTTAGCGGGAATCCAGCAGTCCGGCCAGCGCCAATTGCTGATGGTCGCTCTGGATGCCCGACACGCCGTACCCGGCACGTTGTGCCGGCGACGCGCTAGGCGAAAGCACGCTTCGCGGGGCATGACAAAAGTCTCTAACAGCCGCGCTCGTCTGGATGCGATCAACCTTCAGACGAGCGCGGTTTGTTGTCTGCAGTCTTTGCCTGAATGAGCCGCAGGCGAATTTGACTCTGTTCGGTGGCGTGCTATGATCCGAGCCTGTTAAGTGACAAATCTTATACGCCAAAATGTTATGAGAACGCAAGTGCAAGACAAAGAGTGGCTTTGAGGTGACGTCATGGATTCAAAAAAACTGACTATTCCATTGATATTCTTGTTCATTGCCGTAATCGTCTTCATCGTTGGAACGTTCATGAAGAATAGTAATTACAATTCAATCGTCACGCGCAAAGTATCGACCACCACGCCTGATCCAGCAATAAAACTTGCAGCGGCCCATCAGGTCTTAGCCAACAATTCAACGTGGCACGAATCATGGCGCAGGGTAATCGGACCTAGCAGTAATTATGGAGCTGGAGCTTTACTGGCCTGTTATAAACAAACCATCGTAATGTCTCTAAAGTCTGTTTGGGATCAAGATGGTTCGATCTTGGTTGCGCTTAACAGCGGCAATGGAAAAGATAAGTGGCGTGAGCAGTTATCTTTTACGGACAAAAGCCCCGCTATAATCACCTCGCTGGTTGTAATCAGCGATCACATCTATGTCGCAACGGCTTACTCGAACTACGCGGTCGCCGCTTTTCGGTTGCAAGACGGACAAGCGGAATGGTTCACGCCAGATTTTCCGGGACACACGGGCTACGACCTCTATCCTTCCTTGGATAACAATCTGTTAAGGTTATACGGCGGCATTTCAAGTCAAACCACAGTCTATGACATTGATCCTAAAGATGGTCAGATTGTGTCTACTCACGTTTTCTCTAGTCACGATGCCAATGAAGACGCTTTCATGATTACCGCGGCTTCGAAGTATACCGACACGGCACAAGGTTTAGTGCACATCGACATCCAATCGGGCAAAACCTGGTTAGTCCCAACAACCGGTCACACCCGCCACTGGCCCACGTTCCTGGACCCCGCGAAAATGATTTTCACGACGGATGTCCCTCTCGCCACTCTGTTCAACGTCGATACGTCTTCAGGTGCTGTTCTGTGGAAGACTCCCGGGAACCTCGCCTCCAATCATACGGTGTTCAAAGATTCAGTTTATTCCTTAGACGCCAACGCCAAACTGACAGCGCGTGACATAGCCACTGGTCGTGAATCAGGCAGTATTGTGTTTAGTGGTTCTCCTCTGGATGTCAATGGTAACAGTGATTATTGGCTGGCGAGTGGAGATTGTGGCCTGTTGGTCTACTTCGGTGATAGCCAAGAACTGATCGACTTTCAATCGAATTAACTATTAGTCCGAAGCTTGGGCAATTCCCGCTCACATAGCAGACCTCGAAGGTTTTTACCGCCTATCGTATTGTGCCTGAAAAATCGCTCAGCGCGCTGATCAGCAAGGGCTGACCATCAGGTGAAAACCTTCGAGGTCTTGACCATCATCCTCCATTTGCCTTTCGCGCCGATTCATACTACATTCTGCTCAATTGACGCGGGCCTGCATCCGCAGGAACAGCGCCGGGCGAACAAGGCCCGCAAGAAGAAGACCGCGACGTAGTAAACGCGCCGTAAGCGCACAAGCCGCCCGCCATAATTGAGGGACAGCCGAAGTCGAAGCCGGGGACTTCGGCTTTTTTGCGCCTCGTGCGCTACGGCCTCAGCGTCTTGCCCAATTCGATGCAATCGCGGATCAGCGTCGGCAGGTTAGGCGCGTCGAAGGAGATGCCCGACGCGGGCTGGCGGTTGTGTTTGATGTCGGGCGGGGTGTGATAATGGTGCGGAAACGTCGGGGCCAGCGCGGCATTATCGGGATGGGGCTGCGGATCATACCAGCGGACTTTCTCCGCGCCGAGATAGATGGTGTAACTGTAATCGCGAATCTGGCCGCTGAGGAAATCGATAAACTCAGCCACGCGCAATTCAAGACCGCTGGCAAATTGAATGGAACCCGTCACCCGCGCGGTCAAAGCGCTCGTACTGTACAGATGCACGGTGGAGGCAGTGATGTGGTCCGCATACTGCTCGCGCAAGTTGTACAGCAGCGTTTCGTAATCAGCGAGCGCGGGGAAAGGCATGGCTCAACCGGCGGTCGGCAGGCGCAGCGTTGGCTCGCGGGGATCGAGCGCCACGATCCGATCGGCGCTCTGGCGCAATGTTTGCAACCGCTCGTGCGACAATTCCTGCAGCATGGCTTCCCGGGCAAGTTTGATCTGATAATAGGCCGACCACTCGGCGAAGTCGTCCGTGTGTTCGCCGTCGTCCAACACGCCCTGCCGGTAGAGGCCATAGAAGTCGGCTGAACTCAACCAGTAGCGCCGCTCAAATCGCCGCGTGATTTCGTCGGCGGCGCGCAGGTCGTCCAAAATCTGGGTAATCGTAATTTCAGCCATAGCCCACCTCTCAAGCTGATTATAGCATACCGCCATCAGGCAGACTGCAATAGCGGTATAATCAGATCAGGAGGTCCACCATGACCTATCGTGAAATTGTGGCCGAAATCGAACGTCTGCCACAGGCCGAACAGCAGGCCTTGCTGCTCTGGCTGGTTAAACACGCGCGCATTGAGACGCGGCGCGAGCGTCGCTCCGGCCCGCCGGCCAGCGCCCTGCGTGGCATCGCCCGGCCAACAGACAAAGTGCCAATTGATGACGACATCCCCTTGCTGAGCGAACCCGCCTTAGCGAAAGACTGGGATCGGCCTGAAGAGGACGAGGCGTGGTCACATTTGGGGCAGATTCCTCCGCTGTAACTCCGGGTTCACGCTGTCCGGCGCTGCCCCGCCCGGTGTGCACCCTGCCCAACCCACCTTTGTGCACTTTCCCCCAGTTTGACCATAGACCGCCGCCAACGTTTACCCTATAATCACATTTAACTATGAACACTTACCTGTCTCTGGTCTTGTCCCTTATTACCGTGCTCCTTGGCATTTTCATTGTCAAGGGGCAGACATCATCGGTTGGGCAGGCCGTGAGGGCAGAGTAGACTCACATCACCTGGCACTGGCACACTTATGAGCCGCCCAACTTCTGGGCGGCTCATTTTGTTATCTCAAGGAGAACATCATGTCCAACACCAATTCTCAATCAAACGATCAACGCATGCCCGATTGGTACGATCCGTACCCTGAGCCGAACACTATGCCGCGCCGTTGGGATCTGTCGCAGTACGGCTACACACAGAACGACACTCCCAAGCAGCCGCCCGCCGATGCGCGGGACGCGAAAGCGGAGTAATCTCACAGGAACTGCGGAATCACAGTCCGGCGGGGGACACAGCCAGCGCTGATCAATTTCAGCACGTCTGGTACCGTCTCTCGTCGCCGTCGATAGCCAACTCATGACACCACCACGTACACTGTTCAAGAAAATCTGGGATGACCATGTGGTCGCCCAGGAACCCCATTCACCTGCTGTCTTTTACATCGATCTGCATCTCGTCCACGAAGTGACTTCGCCGCAGGCCTTCACCGGCTTGCGCGCGCGCGGCCTGAAAGTCCGCCGTCCCGAAAAGACCGTCGGCACTATCGATCATTCGATCCCCACGATCGCCCTCGACGGCGATCAATTCTCGCGCCTCAGCTTTGCGGATGAAATGGGCCGCAAGCAGATCGAACTGTTCGAGAAGAACTGCGCCGAGTTCGGCGTGCAGCTCTATGGGCTGGGCAGTCCGCATCAGGGCATCGTGCACGTCATCGGGCCGGAGTTGGGCGTGACGCAGCCGGGCATGACCATCGTGTGCGGTGACAGCCACACAGCCACACACGGCGCATTCGGCGCGCTGGCCTTCGGCATCGGCACCAGTGAAGTGGAACACGTCCTCGCGACACAATGCTTGTTGCAACGCGAACCGAAAACGTTTGAAGTCCGCGTCGAGGGACAGCTGCATCCCGGCGTATCGGCGAAAGACATCATCCTCGCGATCATCGCCAAGAACGGCGTGGGCGGCGGCACGGGCTTCGTCTTCGAATACACCGGCTCGGCGATTCGCTCGCTCAACATAGAGCAGCGCATGACGATCTGCAATATGTCGATCGAAGGTGGCGCGCGCGCGGGCCTCGTTGCGCCTGATGACGCTACGTTCGAATATCTGGCGGGCCGCGAGTTTGCGCCCGAAGGCGCGGCCTGGGATCGAGCCGTGGCGAAGTGGCGCACCCTGACAACCGATGAAGGCGCGGCTTACGACAACGGCCTCGTGCTCGATGCGTCGAAGTTAGAGC
This sequence comes from Anaerolineae bacterium, assembly GCA_003154115.1. Lineage (GTDB taxonomy): Bacteria > Chloroflexota > Anaerolineae > Fen-1058 > Fen-1058 > Fen-1058. The sequence goes on along the minus strand of PMCF01000079.1, from coordinate 518 downwards.
CGATGATCACTTACGGAACGAATCCCGGCATGGGCATGGGCATCACCGATCGGATCCCGGATCCCGATCGGGTGGGCGACCCCGAACAGAAGGCCACGCTCGAAAAATCGCTGCGCTACATGGATCTACGTCCTGGCGAAACGCTGCTCGGCCACAAGGTCGATGTGGTCTTCATCGGCTCGTGCACCAACTCGCGCATCAGCGATCTGCGACTAGCTGCCTCACTGTTGAAGGATCGTAAAGTGGCCGAAGGGCTGCGTGTACTCGTCGTACCCGGTTCGCAAGAAGTAAAGAAGCAAGCGGAAGCGGAAGGACTCGATCGGGTTTTCAAATCCGCGGGGGCCGAGTGGCGCGAAGCGGGTTGTTCGATGTGCATCGCCATNNCGCAACTTTGAAGGCCGGCAGGGCAAAGGTGGAAGAACTTTTCTGGCATCACCATTGACCGCAGCCGCCACGGCCTTAACCGGCAAGATCACGGACGTTCGGACTCTCATTTCCGATTTTTGATTTTGGATTTT
>PMCF01000298.1:12911-13172 GCA_003154115.1 Anaerolineae bacterium | reverse complement strand
GCTGGTCGGTGTTCGACTGCTGACAGGCCGTCAGCGTGTGTCGGCACTGCCCAACCAGCGCATCGAGCGGACGCCGCTAGCTGTATCATCCTGTCAGCGCTTGAGCGCCGCTCATGCGCAACACGTTAGGTTCACAGAAATTCATTTCGTATGAAAAGGAGAGAATCAATTGGCCTCAGTCTACAAAGAGATCAAACTTAACGTTTCTTCGTCAGCCGCGTGGGATGTCGTTCGCGATATTGGAAATGTTCACGTTCGGTT
>PMCF01000298.1:0-12905 GCA_003154115.1 Anaerolineae bacterium | reverse complement strand
CGTGATGCCACTTGAATTTCATCATGCGTCGTTTCAGGTCTTCCCCATTGATAATGAGACATGCCAATTGGTCTGGATAACCGATCTCCTCCCCAATAGCCTTGTGAACGATGTTCTCGCGCGCGTCGATAGAGGTTCCCAGGTTATCAAACAGACGATCGAGAAACAATACAAATAGGACGACGAGCGGAACAAAGGATTGAAGAGGCCCGAGGAAAAGCAATGGTCAGTTGAGCAGGTCCCCCCGTCTGCGGGGAACGCCCTCGGGGACGAGGGCTGCGAGCATTTTCAGATCAGCCGTCATTCCCGCCGTAGAACGACGCGGGCGTGACAGGCGCTAGAGCAGTTTCCAAGTTGATTTACGATCCGGACTCGAGGCTTCAGCCGGAATCCGCCTAAAGGCTCCACTCCAGAAGTCGTAAATCAAACTGGAATTCGCTCTAATCCAACCGCTTCCTGAACCTCAACGACGCCACGCCCATCACCACCACGCCGAAGATCGTCAGCGCGATCACTTCGGACAGCACGGCGTCAAGCCCCACGCCCTTGATCAGCACGGCACGCACGATGATGAGGAAATAGCGCAGCGGCACCAGATAACTGACCGCTTGCAGGAAGGGCGGCATCGCCGCCAGCGGAAAGAAGAAACCCGAGAGGAAGATCGAGGGGAGTTGAATAACCATCGCGATCAGCATCGCCTCGAACTGCGTCTTGGCGATCGTCGAGATGAGCAGCCCGATGCCCAGCGTCGTCACCAGGAACAGGCCCGACAGCGCCAGCAGCAAGCCGAGGTCGCCGTTGACGGGCACGTTGAACCACAGCGTGCCGATGATCAAAATTTCCAGCAGCTCGAAGAAAGCGATCAAGGCATAGGGCGCCAGCTTGCCGACGATCAATTCCCACGGGCGAATGGGCGTGATGATCAACTGCTCGATCGTGCCGCGCTCGCGTTCGCGCACGATGGCCGTCGAGGTCAACAGCACCGCCAGGAATTGCAGGATCATCCCGATGAGTCCCGGGATCATGAAATAACTGCCGACGAGATCGGGGTTGTACCAGACCTGCGTGCGAACTTCGACCGGCGGGTTGAGCGCGCCCGGTTGCCCGCGCGCTTCGAGGGTGGCCCACAGCACGGCGGTCGACTTCATCTGCCCGATCAACGTCGCCGCCGATAACGCCGTCGCCGCCACAGTCGGATCGGAACCATCGAGCACAAAGGCCACCTGCGCCGCTTCGTGCGCCGCCAGCTGGCGGCCGTAATCGGGAGGAATGATCAATCCGGCGCGCGCCTGCCCGCGATCGATCAGCGTCTTCATCGCCGCCACCGAATCGACCTCGAAATCGAAGTGAAAATAATCGGCCGCCCGATACGCGCTGATCAATTCGCGGGCGGCTGTGGAATGATCTTGATCGAAGACCACAATGGAGATATTGCGCACATCATTCGTCGCAGCATAGCCCAGCAAAAACAACATGATGATCGGCATGACGAACATGATCAACAGCGTGCGCGGATCGCGGACGATCTGAATGAATTCTTTGCGGATGAGAGACAGCAAGCGGGAGTTGAGCATGTCTCAATCTTTTGCGTGTCTGCACTGCGGGCGCCAGATCACACCGTCGCATCGTGCCCGGCCAGCGCGATGAACACATCCTCCAGCGTCGGTTCCACCTGCTCCACCTTGGCATCCGGGAAGCCCGCCTTCTTCATCACGCTCAACAGCGATTCGCCGGTGTGCGCATTGGGCGCTGTAATCACGCGCAGCTGATCGCTGGCCAGACCGGCGCGCACCACGCCGGGCACATCGTGCAGCGCCGTCAACGCCGTTATCAGTGACGCCCCGCCGTGATCGGGACTCACATCCCACGCCGCGCCCGGCAAAGCGCTGGCCTTCAATCCGCTCGGCGTATCCAGCGCCAACAAATTCCCGCGAAACATGATGCCCGCGCGATGGCAATGTTCGGCCTCGTCCATGTAGTGCGTCGTGACGAAAATCGTCACACCCTGCGCGGCCAGGCCGTAGATCAAATCCCAGAACACGCGCCGCGCGGATGGATCGACGCCGCTGGTCGGTTCGTCGAGGAACAACAACTTGGGATGATGCACCAGCGCGCAGCCCAAGGCCAGCCGCTGCCGCCAGCCGCCGGACAGCTCGCCCGCCTGATCGTTTTCGCGCCCGCCCAGCTCGAGCGAGGCGATCACTTCACGCACCCGCTCGGCGCGCTGCTTGCCCGGCACCCCATAGATCCCGGCGTAGAAGTCCAGATTCTCGCGCATCGTCAGTTCATCATATAGCGCGAACTTCTGCGACATATAACCGACCTGTGGCCGGATCAATTCGGCTTGAGTGCGGATGCTCTTGCCTAACACCAGCGCCTCGCCTTCCGTGGGCTGCAGCAGGCCCAGCAGCATGCGAATCGTCGTCGTCTTGCCGGAACCGTTCGGGCCGAGATAGCCGAGCACTTCGCCGGCCTCCACCTGAAACGACACATGATTCACCGCGGTGAAATCGCCGAAGCGTTTGGTTAGTTTTTGAACATCGATGACGGTCTCTGCCATAGTTCACTCGAATCACTGACTGCGGATGCAACTACTCAGCCGTCGCGCTGCACGCTGTGCGGTGTCATTCCCGCACGCTTTAGGCGGGAATCCAGCGGCCCAATTAGCGCGACTCGTCAATGGTTAAGCTGGATGCCCGACAGAAGCATTCGGGCATGACGACTGAGCAGTAACCTGTAGATGCAATTCTCCACGGCCAGTTAAGCATCCATAAATTGTTCGGCCGGTTCCTTCTGGATCGCTTCCAGAATTTTCTCGGCCACATACTCCGGGCTGTCGATCACCATACCCGGCGCGGCGTTCCCGCGCTGCTGTTCACGCATCGGTCGATTGCCCAACGAATTGCGACCAAAATCCGTGGCCGTCATACGCGGGTAAACCGTCATCACGCGAATGTTATCGGGAGCCAGTTCGCCGCGCGCCGTATCCGACAGCATATTCAACGCCGCTTTCGTCGCGGCATATCCGCCCAATCCCGGGAGGTGCATCTTCGACACCATCGAACTGACGTTGATGATGATGCCCCCGCCATGTGCGCGCATCTTAGGCACGCTCGCCTGGATGGCATAGATGGGGCCGAACACGTTCAACTCGATGACCTGTCGGAACTGATCAAGATCCACTTCGGCAACTGTGCCGGCGACGGCTTGACCCGCATTGTTGATCAACACATCGAGCTGGCCGTAATGTTCAACCGTCGTCTCGACCAGCTGCGCCACTTCAGATTGATTCCGCATATCGGTCGCTACCACGAGCGCGGCATGTCCATCCCGTCGCAGCTCCTCGGCCAGCTGCGTCAGCTTATCGGTTGAACGTGCAGCCAGTGCGACCTTCGCTCCGGCTTGCGCTAACCGCCGCGCCGTCGCCAAACCAATCCCCGCTGAAGCGCCGGTGACGAGCACCACTTTATCCTTGAGTTCCATGTCCATTCCCTTCCCTGGAATGATCGACTTCCTCGACCAATTCGATAAACACATCTTCCAACGTGGCCACGATCGGTCGGATGCGATTGACCTTCAGCCCTTTCGCCTGCAAGAGCGCCGGCAATTCCGCTATCACCCGATCGGCTGTACCCACCTTCACGCGCAAGTGCAAGCGATCGCCAAAGACCTGCACGTCTTCCACATCGGCATCCGTTTTCGCCGCATGGCGCAGCTCGTCGAGCGGCTCGCCGACCAGCTCCAACATGCGCCCACTCAAACGCGTCGTCACTTGTCCGGGTGTCCCTTCTACGATCATCTTCCCACGCTCGATGAAACCCACGTGCGTGCAGCGGGCCGCCTCATCCATGTACGGCGTGCTCACCAGCACCGACACACCTTCCTGGCTGACGATGCGAATGATCAACTGCCAGAAATCCTGGCGCGTCACCGGATCGACGCCGCCGGTCGGTTCGTCGAGCAGCAGCACTTTCGGTCGATGCACCAGCGCGGTGGCGAGACCCAGCTTCTGCTTCATGCCGCCCGATAGTTGGTCGGCCATCCGATCGGCAAACTCCGCCAATCCGACGAATTGCAGAATCTCCTGCGCGCGCGGTTTCCACTCGGACGCCTTCAAGCCGTGCATCTGCGCGAAGAAATGCAGATTCTCGGTCACGGTCAGATCGCCGTACAGGCTGAAGCGCTGTGCCAGGTATCCGATCTGCGAACGAGCCTGCTCCGCGTGATGCGCCAGATCGTAACCGCGAATCGACACGCTGCCTTTATCGGGATTGAACCCGCCGCAGATCAAGCGCATCGTCGTCGTCTTGCCCGCTCCATCGGGCCCGACGAGCCCGTAGATCTCGCCTTCCTGCACGGTCAGGCTCAAGCCATTCACGGCGTGCACGTCCTCGAAAGATTTATATAAGTTTTCAGCAACGATGGCCGTCATATGGTTAACATCCGATTTTAGGCGCGATCGGTGATGCACCCTTCGCGCTTCAAACTATGGTAATACAGATCGATGGAGGCCGCGACTTCTTCTTCAACACCGTAGTGATCCATTACCTGCACCACGCACTTCAACACATCACGAATCTCTTGGGCCAGCTGCGCGCGATCGGGTTCACCGTGTTTCTCGCGTTTGACGCCGCTGCCTTCAAAATGATTGACCTGCTGCGCCAATTCGCCGCACTCTTCCAGCAGGCGCGTCATCATCTGAAAGGGATCATCGCTGGCCGGGAAGCGGAGGCTGAACCCGCGTGCCACCGCCCTGAGTTGTTCAAAGCTAATCGTCATCGGGGCACCCCCTGCGCGCGCAATCTCCCGCATTCCGCATTACGTTTTACGTTTCACTCTTCAAAGTACACGTCGGCCGGCATACCGGGCTTCAGCCGGCCATCGGTATTCTCCACCGCCAACTTCACCGCGAACACTGTGGTCGCTCGACCTTCGGCCGTCTGCACATTGCGCGGCGTGAACTCCGCCTGATCGGCAATGCGTGTTACTTTCGCGGTGAATTTTTCGTCAGGGAACGAATCGACCTTCACCACGACCGGCTGCCCCACCTTGATCTGACCGTAGCGATTTTCCGGGATGTACACCGTGAGATACAAGTTCGTCGTATCGCCCAGCGTCATCAACGACGCACCCGGTGAGACTACTTCACCCAGTTCGATATTGCGCTTCAGCACAACACCGCTCATCGGCGCGCGCAGCGTCAGCTTATCGATCTGGACTTGCAGCGCCGCGGCCTGCGCCCTGGCGGCTTCAACCTGCGCCCCGGCGCCATCAACCTGCGCCCCGGCTCCCTCGACCTGCGCCTTAGCGGCATCGATCTGCGCCTGGGCCGCCGCCAACTGCTCGGTGCGCGCGCCCTTTTGCACTTGCTCTAGCTGCGCCTGGGCCATGGCTTGTTGAGCTTTGGCCGCATCTACCCGCGCCTGCGCTCCGTTGATATCGTTTTTGGTCGCGCCATTCTTCAACTGGGTAAGGCGCGCCTGCGCGGCGGTTAACCCTTCATTGGCCGTATTCAGCGCAACACGCAGCTGCTCCTCGCGCGTGCCCAAGCCAGGACAAACGCTGTCTTTCTGGCCATCGGGTCGCGTGAACGAGTAACACTTCAGATCCAGATCATATTGATCTTGCATGATCTTCTGTTGCTGAGCGGCCTGTGCCACCGCAGCCTCAGCGGAAGCAAGATCACCCACTTTCGGGCCAGTTTTCAACTGGGCCAATTGCGCCTGCGCGGCGGCGACATTCGCCTCGGCGGTCTTCTCCGCTTCCTGGGCGGCCTGCACCTGCTCGACCAGCGGCCCGGACTTCAGCAAATCGTAATTGGCCTGCGCTGCCTGCTGCTGGGCGCGCGCGACCTGCTGTTGAGCCTGCACCGCGCGCTGCTGCGCTTGCAGCGCTTGAATGTTCGCCTGAACTTGTTTCAGCTGCGCTTGCAACAACGTATCATCCAGCCGCACCAGAGATTGATCTTTCTTCACGGCATCGCCATCGGTCGCCGTGACTTCGACCACCCGCCCGCCGATTTCCGGCGAGAGCGACACATCGGTGGCCTCGATCGTGCCGGACGCCTTCAAGCCCTGATCCTGCGCGGCGGCGCGCGTGGTCAACCAGTACACGCCCAGCGCGGCCACGATCACAATAATCACCAGCGGTATAAAACGCATTCGACTTTTCACTCTAACCTCCTGACTCCCTAGATGACCCCTCGATCATCTTTCAAAATAATGTCGCATGATTTCGCCTGTTATCAACAAACTGGAGCTGGCTTTCTGAGTGCAGGTATAGCGCGCGGCAATTTGTCCACGCCGCACAGAATCTTCCAACGAGTAACCATCCAACACATAGCTGCTCAGAAAACCTACCGCCAACCCGTCGCCTGCCCCGTTCGTATCGATGACGGGTGCATCCATCGTCACCGGCCCAAAGGTGCGAATTCCGGCACGCGTACCCAGCGCACACCCGGCAGCGCCCATGCCGGAGACCACGATCAACGCCGGCTTCCACTTCAACAGCTCTTCGATCAAGGGTTTGGGATCGGGCTGATTCGCCGCCGAGAAGAACACGATGTCGGCATAATCGATGAAGTCTTCACGATAACCGTCGTGCAGCGTCACCACATCCTGCAAATCGCACGCGATCGTCACGCCCAGTTCTCTCGCGATCGGCAGCAGCAGACGTGCCCAATTGGGAATGTTGAAGTGCGCCAGGCGGGCCTGCGCCAAAACCGATCGGCAGATCACCCGATCGGGCTGCAGCTGCATATGGCTCTTGCCATCGTAAAAATTCTTGCGGCGGCCATCCCGATACATGAAATTGATACTGCGGCTCGTCCCGGCGGGATCGATGAATACCGCGGTGGTGTCTACTCCATCACGCGCCAACTCATCACGGATGAAGCGTCCGCTGAAATCATCGCCCACATAACCGATGAACGCCGTGCGCTTTCCTAATTGGGCATAACCGCGACTGGCATAGCCGCCCGCTTGCCCCACGTAGTCCAAGTTCTCCGTGAAGTTTGCCTCGCGGCCGAAGTCAACTTCGGCGCCATGAAAGTACACATTCGTGTCGATGCCCACATTGCCGATCACCGTCACATCAAAATTCTTCACGACAGCCTCGCATCCTGCATCTTGCATCCTGTATCCTGCATCTTGCTTTAGTCCAAGCGCTTGCGGAAGCGCAGCATCGCGCCGCCCATAATCACGATGGCAAAAATCACCAGCGCGAAGACCGACCCCTTGATCGACTCCAAGCCGGCTCCTTTCAGCATGATCGCGCGCACGATCTCATTGAAATAGCGCAGGGGGATGATGTAACTCACCGCCTGCAAGAAGGGCGGCATGGCCGCAATCGGGAAGAAAATCCCGGCCAAGAACATGGACGGCAGTTGAATCAACATGCCCAGCATTTGGGCTTCCTGCTGAGTCTTGGCCACGGTCGAAATAAACAAACCGATCCCTAAGACGGCGGTCAAGAACAACATAGACGCCGCCAGCAGCAATCCCATATCACCGATCATCGGCACCTTGAACACTACCATCCCGATAATCAAAACCTCTATCACATTGAAGAACGCCAGCCCGACATAGGGCGTGACCTTGCCGACGATCAATTCCCAGGAACGGATGGGCGTGATGATCAGCTGCTCGATCGTGCCGCGTTCACGCTCGCGCACAATTGAAGCCGCTGTCAACATGACGGCCAGCTGCTGCAGAATCTGGCCTACCAGGCCGGGAATCAGGAAATAGGCGCTGACCAGATCGGGGTTATACCAGACCTGCGTGCGCACATCGATGGGAGATTGCAACCCGCCTGTTTGCCCGCGCGCGGCCAGCTGGGTCCGCATCACCTCCGTCGATTTTGTTTGCCCGATCTGTACGGCGGCCCCCAGTGCGGTGGCCGCAATAGTCGGATCGGATCCGTCGATCACAAACTCTACCTGGGCCTGCTCACCCACCGCCAGACGTTTCCCGTAATCGGGCGGAATGATCAACGCCCCCTTCACGGCTCCGCTTTCGATCAACTGGCGGATCTCTTCGACCGAGTTCACTTCGTGATTGAACTGGAAGTAATCGGCGGCCCGATACGCATCGAGCAGATCACGCGCCGCTTTGGAATGATCCTGATCGAACAGAGCCGTCGGCACGTTGCGCACATCATTCGTGGCCGCGAAGCCCAGCAGGAACAGCATGATAATCGGCTGGATGAACGTGATGATCACAATTCGCCGATCGCGCGTGATCTGGATGAGCTCTTTGCGCATAATCGACAACAGTCGCGAATTTCGCATGTCACATCAACCTTCGGCTAATACGCCGTGCAAGTATATTTCGACAAAGTAAGCAAAGTCATCGTGGTGCGGATGTTTGCTGGGCTGCCGCTCGACGATCAGGCGCTCTGTCATGTAATACGAAAAAAACAGTCCGATGAAAGCGCGCAAGAGCACCGGCATCGGGATAGGGCGCAGCGGCCCACGCACCAGATTCAGGCGCTCCACAAATTCCTTAAAACCGGGATAGTATTGTTTAAGCAACTGTGAAACGTGTTTGCCGCTAAATTCAACCTGTTCGATGAACATCAACCCGACCATATCCTGGCTTTGCCCCAGCGCTATGATCATCCGGGTGGCCGCATCCGAGACTAATTCTTCCACGCTTTCGCCACTGGCAGATTGTAAGGCCGGAACAATATTCATGAACGGATGGCGTTCGGCCACCATCGCCACATAGATATCTTCCTTAGTGCCAAAGTGATTGTAGATCCCGCCCAGCGCAATGCCGGCGGTCTCGGCGATATCGCGCATCGAAGTGCCGTGATAACCGTTGCGCAAAAACAACTGGTACGCCGCGTCGACAATGGCCGCGCGCGTCCGCTCGCCTTTGGTCGCCGGTCCGTCCGGGATCACCGGCGCCACACTCAGCTTCGGCGTCTTATTTGTTTTCTTGGAAGAGACGGTCTTCGTCGTCATGATCACCTATTGATAAAAACGAACGGTCGTTCGTTCATATTCTAAGCTAGCGAATAACTTTGTCAAGAGGCAAACTGGACAAGCGACGAAGCGCTAATGGCAACGCAGCTGCACAACCGGCCGTGCGCTAACGGCAGACAACACTTCTTTCGCAGAAGCGGGGCGGACGTATCGAGGAAACGCGACAAGGTGAGCGGCACAGCCCGATCGGCAGTCGCTCGATCCAAAGTGCGGAATGGGAATAAACGCGTGGGGAAGTTGCGCCAGCGTCTGGCCCCATTCGCACTCCAACGCTCTATCCGTTACCGTGTAGAGCACATCTCGCACTTCGGCGACAGCGCGCAGGTAGTCGATGTGCCAGTGCCGGTTGCCGTCACCGCGCACATGACGACCCACACGCGCTTGCAGCCCGCCTGCTCCGCATGCACTACCCACATAGAAATAATCACCGGCTGGCAAATGACATTGCCCCAACCGACCGACATTGATCGGCTGAGCATGCGAGACGGACAGATGCAACGCATAGGTGCCGCGCAAAACCGGCAAGTCTTGAAGATCGATCATGGTTGCTGTGCCAGGTGATGTCGGGCCAATTGTAGATCAAAATGTGACTACTCACCCGTCATTCCCGCCTTCGCGGGAATCCAGTGGCCATACCAGCGTGACTTGCTAATGGTCAATCTGGATGCCCGACACGCCCTGCCGAAGGGACGCTTTGCGCGGGGGCGCGCATGGCGAAAGCACTCGGGCATGACGGATGGGCAGTTACATCAAAATAAGCATTGGCAACTCGTCGCAGTTGACGCGTAAGTGCGTACTGAACTTTTCGGCAAACGAGGTCGCATGCTTCAACCACCCATCGCTGTGCCGGTTGTACCTGCTTTCCTTTTAGATACATACATCTATACGAATACGCGTATGTGTTTTGCCGAATTTTGCTGAATCGGCTGCATTGTCAGCAATTCTCAATATGAAAACAATTGACGCCGGTAGTTGCGACTTCAGTCGCTTTTTGGCCGCAAACCACGACTGAAGTCGTTACTACAAATCCAAATTGAGAACTGCTGCTGCATTGTGCCGTAGTGCGCAATAAAGTGCTGAATAGCCTGGTCAAATCATGACATTTTCCAGAAGGCACTTTGAAAATATAGAGGTATGCTTAAAGTCAATCTAAGCCTTAATCCTTACAGGAGGCAGTACATGGTGGTCTTGTTCACCGTGCTTAGCGCGGCAATGCTGATTTGCGCGTTCATGGCATTCCGTACGCCGCGCTTGCTCATCTCGGCTTTGTGGCTGGCGGGCTGCAGTGCTATTCTTTCGATTCTGCTCTATCTAATGGGCGCCTACCGGGTCGCGGTGATTGAGTTGAGCGTAGGCGCAGGGTTGGTCACGGTGCTGTTCGTCTTTGCAATCAGCATTGCAGGCGACGAGACGATCGAGGCCCGCTCGATCATCCCCAAATCGATCGCCGTAGTAATCTCCCTCGTCTCGATCATCCTCCTTGGCTTCATGACCATTTCCTCGCTGGTTTTATTGCCGGCCACAGTTGAGGCGCCCTTCTCAGAAGTACTCTGGCAGCAACGCGGTCTCGACATGGTGGTGCAAAGCGGCTTGATGTTCGCGGCCATCGTCGGGCTGATGGGCTTGCTGGCCGAAGCAAAAGCACCCGTGCACGAGAAGCAGGCCGTGAAAGCTAAAGGGTCACAACTAACCCAACCGGCCGTAAAAGCGACGCCCGCGACAGCGCACGCGTCGCAGGAGGTGAAAGCATGACGGCTCTTCAAGTGGCAGTCGTTGGGGTGCTGGGCCTGATCGGGATTGGCGTGTACGGTTTGTTGATCACACGCAATCTGATCAAGGTCGTGGTCGCTTTGCAGATTCTGGGCAAGGGCGCGTTGCTGGCGCTCGTGGCGGCAGGCGCCGTCAGCGGCAAGATCAATTTGGGGCAGAGCCTCGCCGTGGTTGTCATCGTGGTCGATACAGTGGTCGCGGTGGTTGCCCTGGCGATGGCCCTGCAAGTGAAACGCCGCCTGGGCACGCTGGACGTTAAAGAATTATCGACGTTGAAGAAATGAGAAGTAAAACGTAATACGTCAATCGTAAGGGCCCTTTACGTTTCACGTTTTGCGCTTTACGCTGCACGAGGCAAGCATGATTCAAGCATTGATTCTCCTCACAATTGGTTTACCGTGGTTAGGCGGGTTGGCGGTGTGGGTGACGACCAACCAGCATCCGCGCGCGCAGCATACTTTCGCCGTGTTGTTTGCGGTAGCCGCAGGTCTGGCGGCGTTGCTGATGCTGCCGTATGCCTCGGCTACTCCGGCGATCGTGATTCCGCTCGGCGCGCAGAGCGTCTTCGGCGATCTGACGTTCACGCCCGATGGCATGAGCGTGTTCCTGGCGATCATCGCCACCGTAGTTGGCTCGCTGGCCGTCGTCTTCTCTGTGAATTACATGCACGGCGATAAACAGCTGGGCCGCTATTACGAACTGGTGCTGTTGTTCATCGGCGCGATGGCGGGGCTGGCTTTGACAGGCAGCCTGCTGTTCCTGTTCGTATTCTGGGAAATCACGGCGTTCTGCTCGTTCGCGCTCATCGCCTTCAATAACGATGATCCCAAAGCGGTGGCGGGCGGCATCAAGGCCCTGATCATCACCTCGCTCGGCGGGGTGGGCTTGCTCATGGGGGCGCTGATCATCTACGCCAACACAGGCAGTTATCAGATTGCCGATTTCCTCGCAAAGGCCGGAACATTACCGAAAGACATCCTGGCGCTGATCGCGTTTGGATTCCTCATCGCGGCGGCGGCGAAGTCGGCGCAGTTCCCATTCCAGACGTGGTTGCCCGATGCGATGGAAGCGCCTACGCCGGTCAGTGCGTTGATCCACGCGGCGACCATGGTCAACGCTGGCGTCTACTTGCTGGCACGCTTCTATCCGGCTTTCAAGGATGTGCCCGGCTGGACCACCGCAGTGATCTGCGTCGGATTGCTTTCGGCGCTGCTGGCCGGATTCATGGCGATTGTGGCGAACGACCTCAAGCGCGCTTTAGCCTACTCCACCGTGAGCCAATTGGGCTTCATGGTCTATGCTATCGGCGTCGGCGGCGTCTACGCGAGCCAGTTCCACCTGTTGAGCCACGCCATCTTCAAAGCATTGCTGTTCCTCGGCGCAGGCGCAGTGATTCACGCCGTAGGCACGCGCGATATGCGTTTGATGGGCGGACTCGGCAAGAAGATGCCCTTCGTGCGAACGACCTTCGTGATCGGCGCACTGGCGTTAGCCGGCATTCCCATCCTCAACGGCTTCTGGAGCAAGGAATTGATTCTGGAAGCGGGCGCTGATAAAGGACCGTTGTGGGCCTACCTCCTCATGTTGTTGTGCGTCGGCATGACGGCGGTGTATACGTTCCGCATGGTCTATCTGGTCTTCTTTGGCGAGCCGCGCAGTCAACTGCACGCGCATGACGCGCAAACCGCCATGAAGGTTTCGTTGGGTTTGCTGGCATTTGGTTCACTCACCACCTGGCTGCTGGCCGGACCGTTGTATGAACTGTTGACCAGCACGCTGCCTTTTCACAAATTCACCGAGCTCACCACCGTCGAGATGGTGCAGGAAGTAATCACATCACCGGCAACCTATCTGGTGCTCGTCATCATCGCCATCGGCGCGCTGGGCTGGTGGATGCGCGATCGGTTGGCGGGCATCACCCAGCATCTGCAAGGGCTTGGTCGGGCCGGGATCAACAGTTTCGGCTTCGAGGCCATCAATCGGGGCGTGGTGCGAGTAACGCAGGACAGCGCGGAAGCGCTGCGCGTGACTCAGACCGGCTTGCTCAGTTGGAACGTGGCGGGCATCGCCGTCGGCTTGATCGTGGTACTGGTCATTCTGGCATGGGGCAAGTAATATGAACAATCTAGCAGCCTGTCGGAGAGGCGGG
>PMCF01000089.1 GCA_003154115.1 Anaerolineae bacterium | reverse complement strand
CTTGAGGGTTCATGCCTTCTCCTGATGAGTGACGAGTGATGAGTGAAAAGACCATTCTCACTTATCACTTCTCACTCGTCATACCTTACATCGGCGAGATGCCGTGCTTGCGCGGTACGTGCTTCTCGCGCTTGGACAGCGTCAACTCTAACGCACGGATCAACACCCGCCGCGTGTCGCGCGGTTCGATCACGTCGTCGATCAAGCCGCGGGAAGCCGCCACATACGGATTGTTGAACTTCTCTTCGTACTCGCGAATCAATTCGTCGCGCCGTTCCGATGGATTGACCGCATTCTTGATCTCACTGCGGAACAAAATATTCACCGCGCCCGACGCGCCCATCACCGCGATTTCTGAATTGGGCCACGCATACAACAAGTCGCCGCGCAGCCCCTTGCTGCTCATCACGCAGTAAGCGCCGCCGTAGCTCTTGCGCAAGATGATCATCAACTTGGGCACGGTCGCTTCGCTGTAGGCGTAGATCATGCGCGCGCCGTTGCGGATGATGCCGCCATATTCCTGCGACTTGCCCGGCAGGAAACCCGGCACGTCTTGCAGCGTCACGATGGGGATGTTGTACGCGTCGCAAATGCGGATGAAGTGCGCGGCCTTGATCGATGCGCTGATGTCGATGCAGCCCGCCAGCACCTTGGGTTGATTCGCCACGAGGCCAACCACCCAGCCATTCAAGCGCGCAAAGCCCACCACCATATTCTGCGCCCACAGTTCGCGCACTTCCAGAAAGCGCCCGTCGTCGACCACGCTGGTGATCACATTGCGCACGTCATAGGGTTTTTGCGGATCGACGGGCACCAGTTCTTCCAGTTCGGGGCAGCGTCGCGCGGGATCGTCGATCGGTTTGACGTAGGGCGGATCGTTCTGATTGTTCGACGGTAGATAGCTCAGCAATTCGCGCACGCGCGCCAGGCAGGCCCGATCGTCCTTCAGCAAGAAATGGCTGACGCCGCTTTCACTGCTATGCACCAGGCCGCCGCCCAGCTCTTCTTGCGTCACATCTTCTTGCATCACCGCCTTCACCACATCCGGCCCGGTGATGAACATGTAACTGTTCTCCGTCATGAACGTGAAGTCGGTCAGCGCGGGAGAATACACCGCCCCGCCCGCGCACGGCCCCATGATGACCGAGATTTGCGGAATCACGCCGCTGGCTTCACAGTTGGCGTCGAAGATGCGCGCATAGCCGCCCAAACTATCCACGCCTTCCTGAATGCGCGCACCACCCGAATCATTCAACGCAATGAAAGGTGCGCCATATTCCAGCGCCATGCCCATCACTTTGACGATCTTGTTGGCGTGCATTTCACCCAGCGAGCCACCCATCACGGCGGCATCCTGCGCCCCGACGAACACATGCCGCCCGTCGATCAAGCCGAAACCGGTGATCACTCCGTCGCCCAGGCGCGAGGACTTGCCGCCCAGGTAGGACTCGTAGCGCGGCAGCACCAGTGTATCGATCTCAGTAAACGTGCCGGGATCGAATAACACTTCAATCCGTTCACGCGCGGTCAGCCGGCCTTTTGCGTGCTGTATGTCGATTTCTTTAGCCGTGCTTCCGGCCTGTTTGCGTTTGCCTTGCAATCGATCGATGTACTCTTCCACAGTCCGCCCTTTCTGGCGCGAGGCGTGATACAGAGGCCCCTCTCGCCCCGCGCGTCTCATTGTAGCGCAACGAGGGCTAATCGCAAACACCGCCAGCGCAACCCTACCGCGTGTCTTAACCCCGTGAATGCAAATTGGGTTCGATACAACCTGAGGCCGCGCCCAGGCAAGAATATCTGACCAGGTAGGGAAATGGGGCAGATAAACATCTCTGTTACAGAGGCAGGATCGGATGGGCGGGTCGATCGCGTGTGCGGCGCTGATGCGGAGAATGTCTCGATCGTGCTGGGCACACGATCAGTTGCAGGAATTGATCGCCGCGGCCGGCTAGCCGGGCACTTCCAGCAGCTTGATGTCACCTGAGACGAGATCGAGCAAGAAGCCCGATCGAGATTGGTAGCGCGGGCCGCCCAAGGCGCCTGGATTGATGACGCGGGTCTTGCCTACCAGATTATCGGTGCGGCGCAGGGCGTGGCCGTAGAAAATAAAATCGAACTCACCTGATTTGGCCCAACGATTCACCAAGGGCATGTCATCGCCACGGCACAATGCAATGCGAAACCCCTCGATGGTGGTGGTGAGGGATGTCGGCAGGGTGGCTTGCAGGCGCGCCCTCTGCAAAGCCGCTTCAATCGCCGCGCGATCACGTTCCTTCTCGCCCGCCACGATGTAAATCTGCCAGGGCTTCAAGAGATCGATCAGGTTGGCCGAGCCCAGGCCGCCGCAGTGAAACAACCAGCGTGCCCCGCCCACCAGAAAACGATCGAGCAGCTGCCGCAAGCCATCACGGTTATCGTAAGTATCCGCCACAATGCCGACTTTCACGGGTGGGCGATTAAAGAGGCGGGTTTGTGCATCGAAATCCATGGTCAATCCAGTCTCATCAGTGATTGCTTACAAGTACTCCAAGCCTGCGTCCGCGCGGACTCGGAGACCCATCAGTCAATTGATAAAGGCCGCGCCGCATTTGGGGCAAAATGACGCATCTGCGGGCACCCGCACGCCGCAAACCTCGCATTCCCAATCCTCGTTAGTAGCTTCAGCTTCAATCGGAGTAGGTGATTCTTCAACCGCAGGTACAGGTGGCGATGCCAGCGATTGTTTCGCGCGCACTGCGTCAACGTTGCGCTGGACAAGGCTTGTCATCGCCTGCTGAAGTTCGGCTGCATTGGGCAACAAATCCCACGCCGGCGTCGAGTTGCTTGAACCCAGTGGCGCATTCGCTTCAAGCCGCTTGACCAGTTCGACGCGATCATGCACGCTGGGATGACTATCATAGGGCGAGGTCGGCCGCTCGATGATTTTTGTCAACGCCGTGTCGATCTCTTGCCTGGCCTCGCCTGATTCCAGCTGCGGCAAAGTATAGAGGTTGCTCAACGGCCCGATCGCTTGCGCGGTGCGCTCGACCTCGGCGTTGACTTGCCACTGAAAAAGCAGGTCACGCTTGACGATGTGCAGCAAGCCATCGACAAAATTCTGCACACCATACATCGACGCCGCCTGCCGATCGGCCATGATCTCCTGTAGGCGCGAGGCTCCTTCGGTCAAATGGAAGAACAAACGATAAAAGCCATTGATGAATAGCCAGGCGGGGTTGTACCATACGGCCTGACCGCTGCGGGCGAGGCCAAACACCAGCCGATAGATCGAGCCGCGCACCTGCTGCGCCAAGTTGCCGCCGGCCGGATCGCGATTGAGGAAGTGGCCGTATTCATGCGCCAAAATGGCTTGAAATTGGCTCTGGGTCATATCAGGCAACGCGCCCAGCCCCAGTACCAATCGACGCTGGCTGGTACCGCGTAGTTTCTTCAACAAATTACCGCGCTCACTCACGCCTACTTCGACCCCGGGCGTCACGTAAATAACATCGATCGGGCGCGTGTGAACAATCTGCGCGACGCTTTCGGCCAAGGTCCATAACGGCGGCGCTTCGACGCGCGATAACTTGCGGCCCGGCTCGTCTTCGCGCAATCGGAAGAACAGGCTGCGAATCAACACATATACCGTCACGAGCGCGGCGATTAGGACAGCGCCCACGATCAAGGCGATCTGTGCCGAGATGACGCCCGCAGAAAGAATAAACCATACGACACCCACCGCACCACCTACGACCACTACGCTCACTACAGGAATGGACAAATAGAAATACAGCGAGGTGAGCACGATAACGAGTCGATACACCCCGCGCATGAGACGTTCCGAAGGACTGGCCACAAGGGTATTTTCAGCGCGCGGACGGCGCACAGCGATCAATGTCAACCGACTGAGCACCAGACCGGCCACAAACAGGACCGCACCCGTCACGACCCAACCCAGCAAGAAAGCGCCCGCGCCGCGCAGCCAGCGCTGCTTGTTGGCTTCTTGGCTGACACCCTTATCTAAGACGCGCTGTATCTCTGCGGCATCCAGACCTTGCGACTTCGCCAGCAGTAGTTCAGCTTCGGCTTGTTCCCACTGGCTGTTGTTAGCTGCCATCAACCCCGCAAAGTAATGACCGATCGGATTATCGGGCGCGAGTCGGATCAACGCCCGGCTGGTCTGCTCGATGAGCGCATAATGGTTGTTCTCAACGGCTACATACAGCAGCGTCAGCTGCACATCGGCATTGTCCGGCAATTGCCGTGCGGCAGTTTGGGCCTCTGACAACGCCTCTTTCAAGCGCGACGAATCTTTCAGGCCCAACAGAGCCTGCGCCAGCGCGGCATGATTGTAAGCCGAATCATCGCCAGCTACCGCGCGTTGGGCATGTTCGACGGCGGCCTGCGCATTGCCCAAAGCGTTTTCCATGTAGCTCAGGCGGCGTTCGGCATCGGGGAAACCGGGCGCTAAGGCTAGCACCTGCTCAAAGCCGCGCTTGGCCTCAGCGAATCGCTGCGCGTCCATATCGAGCGTAGCTTGTTGGAAGATCGGCACTGCGGCCGGATTGATCTGCGCCAACCGATCGAGGATTTGCTGTTCGAACTGCTCATCGCGGCCGGTCGAGCCACCTTGCTGTGCGACTACTGGCGTAACGATCAACAACCCCCCCAACAACAGCCCCAACAGGAACGCAAATTTGCGCATGATGTGAACTCCTTATGCGGGCGTCTAGCAGCCTGTCGGAGAGGAANNATGTTCTCTCCGACAGGCTGCTAGTGACGACATCGTGCTACAAGCGGCCATCGGGAGGCTCCTGACAAACCGGAGTGGATGGCCCATTATCACCCCACAAGACTATATCGCACGATGTCAAACTGCTTATGGACCGTGCTTTATCTTAGCACGTTCTGGCCGTCCCTGCCTATGGTCCACAGCAATTCTCAATTTGGCTTCGTAGTGACGACTCAGTCGAGATTTGCAGCCAAAAGGCGACTAAAGTCGCAACTACCGGTCGCAACTACCAACGCCCATCGTTCTCATATTGAGAATTGCTGTAAGGCCCACGAGTCATCGGCAAAGTTTTGTAACCCGATCGTAACAACCCGCGAGCTAGATGACGTATAATATAAATAATCCACTGGCCGATGGCCGGGCAACAGAAAGAAGCCGATGAGTACCACATCCCCGCGCGCGATGACCAAGCAAGCCCTCCGCGATAGTGAAGCCCGGGCGCGCCTCCTGTCTGAGCTGGCCGCCGACTTGACGTATGTTCTACGCGTCGCGCCTGACGGCGCGCTAGCAGTCGAATGGGCGTCCGATAGTTTCACCACCCTCACCGGCTATGATCGCGTGCAGCTGACTGATATCAACGCACTCGCAGAAATTGTTCATCCCGCTGATCGCCCGCAGTTTGTCACGCGCCAGGCCGCGCTCTTGAAAGGCGACACTATCACGAGTGAATTTCGCGTGTTGGTGCAAGACGGCCGCTGGCTGTGGGTACGCGATCGGGCGCGCGGCATGCTGCGCGGGGACGTCGATCACCTGCGCGTCACCCACATCTACGGCGCTGTACAAGACATTACGATCGAACGCCAGACGCAAGAAGCCCTGCGCGCCAGCGAACAGCGGCTGCGCCATATCACCGACAACACCCAGGACCTCATCTGCGAAATTGACCGGCAGGGTATCTTCCAGTACGCCAGCCCTTCCTATCAGACTGTGTTGGGCCAAGATCCCCAGGCGTTGATCGGCCGATCGGTTCTGGAGTATGTACACCCGGATGACCTGGCGCGGGCTCAAATCGCTATACAACAGATGCTCAATCAAGGGAGTACCGGCGGACAAGTGGAGCTGCGGGTGCGTCACGCCGACGGTCACTATTTCTGGGTCGAATCAATCAGCCAGTTTGTGTTTGACGAACAGCGCCAAATCATAGGAGCCGTGCTGATTAATCGGGATATCACTCACCGTAAACAGGCCGAAGAAGCGCTGGCGCAATACGCACATGGTCTCACGGCGCTGTATGAAATCTCGCTGGAAATCAACTCGCAACCCGATGTGGCGACGCTGCTGAGAGCGATCGTCCTGCGCGCCATCAATCTGCTCCAGGCCAAAATGGGCGGACTGTATTTGGTCAACGAAGACGATCACTCGCTCGTGTTAGTGACCAGTGAACCGCCAGAATTTTCCGGCGCTGTTCTGCGCAGCGGCGAAGGTGTCGCCGGCCGTGTGGCTCAGCGCGGTGCGCCGATTGTCATTGCCGATTATTCCAGCTGGCCCGATCGGCCAACGGCTTTTGAAGGGACAACGCTGGGACGCATCGTCGGTGTGCCCTTGAAGTTGCGCGGCAAAATTATCGGCGTGCTGAATGTCGAAGATGCCGAGCCTGGCATGTTCACCGAAGAAGAGGTACGGTTGGTTAACATGTTTGCCGATCAGGCGGCGATCGCGATCGAGAACCGCCGGTTGGTTGAGCAGACCCAGCGCGAACTGTGGGAACGCCAGCGCGCCGAAGAAGCCTTGCGTGACAGTGAACAACGCTATCGGACGCTGGTCGAGAATCAAGGGGAAGGGATCTGCTTTGTCGATGGCAATGAAAATCTGACGTTTGCCAATCCCGCCGCGAACGAGATCTTCGGGGTGCCGACCGGCGATCTGGTGGGGCGCAACCTGAAAGAATTCATGCCGCCGGAAGAGTTCGCCGCCATCCGCCTAGAAACCGAAGCCCGACGCCAGGGCCAGACCAGCACCTACGAAAACCGCATCGTTCGCCCCGACGGGCAAGTCCGTAGCCTGCTTGTCACCGCCCGCCCGCGTTTCGACGAGGATGGTTCGTTCCTGGGCACATTTTCCATTTTCCGGGACATCACCAATCTCAAACAGGCCGAAGCACTGCTGCGCCAGGCAGCCGAACGACGAATGATCCTCTATCGGGCCAGCCAGGAAATCAGCGCCAGTTTAGATTCAGAGCAGCTCTACACGGCCATCCATCGCGCCGTGGCACAATTGACGCCGTGCGAAGATTTGGTGATCGATCTGTACCTTGAGGCCCGCCATGAAGTCGTGTCGCTTTACATCGTGGAACGCGGGCAGCGGGTAAGCGCACCGCCCCACCCAGCTGATCTCGGCCTGTCAGGACATCTGATCCGGACCGGACAATCGCTATGCCTGAACAGTCTGGAAGAAATCGAACGCACCGGTATTCAGCAGTTACCGTATGGGGAAGACATCCCCACCGTGTCCATTCTGGCCGTGCCGTTGCGCATCAAGGAAAGAATCATCGGCATGTTGTCGGCCCAAAGCTACCACGAGCAGGCTTATACCGCCGATGATCAAGAACTGCTCGAAATGCTGGCGACGCAGGCGGCGAATGCGCTGGAGAATGCCCGGCTGTTTGAGGAAGTGCAACGCTCCGCCGCCGATCTGGAACTGCGCAATCGACAGCTGACCCAGATTCTGGAAGCCGGCAATTTGCTGCGGATGAATCTCGATCTAGATGCGGTGCTGAAAGAGATTGTCCATGGCGCACACCGCGCTTTGGGTTATAACATCGTTGTGCTCAATCTGGTCGATGAGACGTTGGATCAGATGTGGGTCCACTCTTACGCCGGGCTTGACGAAGCCGGACGGAAAACTTTAGATGGCGCCCGGTACAAGTGGGAACAAGAACGCCGCCTGATGCGCCCGGAATTCAGGCTGGGCCGCGCTTATTTTATCCCGGCTGGCGCGTTCGACTGGCAGCAGGAAGCCAGCGGTCCGATCTACAATCCCGATCTGCCGATTTCCAATCAACCAGACGCCTGGCATCCGCGAGATGCTTTATTCATCCCCATCGAATTGCGCGATGGACGCGCCGTGGGCACCATCTGGCTGGATGCGCCGGAGGATGGCCAACGCCCGATGATCGAATCACTGCGCCCGCTGGAAATCTTTGTCAATCAGGCAGCCGTCGCCATTGAAAACGCTCGTCTGTTTGAGGCTGAGCGCCGGCACCGCCGTGAACTGGAAGCCGTCTATTCGGCCAGCCGCCAACTCACGCAATCGCTCGAGCTTTCCGAAGTGCTGGATGCCATCTTGAACAGTGTCATGCATTTGGTACCGGCCTCGAATGTGTTGCTGTTTCTGTATGACGGCAGGTGCCTGAAATTTGGATCGGGCTTATCGGAGCATGGGCAAAAACTGGCCTGGCCACCATTGGAGCCTCGGCCTGAAGGTTTAACGTATACCGTAGCCCGAACAGGGCAGGCACTCTTTATAGAGGATACCGCCCATCATCCGGTCTTCAACGCGACCAGTCGGGCGCCCTCGCCGCAGCTAGCAATCGCGGGATTGCCGCTGAAGATAGAAGACACGGTCCTGGGCGTGATGAACATCAGTTACGCGACGCCGCATCACTTCGACGAATCGGAACGATACATTTTGAGTCTGCTGGCCGCGCAGGCGGCGATTGCTTTGCACAATGCCCGGTTGCACAGGCAGGTTCAGAGCTACGCGGAAGAACTTGAGCGGCGCGTCGCCGAGCGCACCGCAGAACTGGATCACGAGCGACAGCACCTGCAAGCGATTCTCGATTCGGCTGGAGAAGGTATACAGCTCATGAGCCCCGACGGGGATGTCACCTACGTGAACCCCGCCACCGAACGTATCGTCGGCTATTCGGCCGCCGAGATGTTGGGGCAACCCACACGCTTGTGGAGCGACAGCGTCAACTCCGCCGGGAAATTGGGCAGCCTGCGCGAACAAATTTCGGGGGGCCAGCCCTGGCAAGGCGAGATCGTCAATCGGCGCAAAGATGGTACGTTGTATGACGCGGCCATCACTATCACGCCGTTGAAGGACAAAGAACAGCAGGTTACCGGCTATGTCGTCGTCCATCGTGATATCACCCACTTGAAAGAACTGGACCATCTGAAAGATCAGTTCGTCTCACGCATCGGGCATGAGCTGCGCACACCCGTGGCCAACATCAAACTGTATGGCGAATTATTGGAACGCGGCAAACCGGATAAGCAGCGCGCGTACATCCACACGCTGCAACGCGAGACCGAGCGCCTGCGCCACTTAATCGACGGCTTTCTGGAAATGTCTGAACTGGATGCGGGCCGGGCGGCGATCTACCTCAGCACGGTAGAACTCAATCAGCTGGCGGCCGAGCTCATTCACGATCGGCTCGATCAGCTGGAAGCGCGCCAGCTGAAACTCGTCACCCAGTTTGCCCCAGCGCCCGCCAGCCTGACGATCCGAACCGATCGCGCGTTGCTGGCCCGCGTGCTGAATATCTTATTGGACAATGCACTGCACTACGCGCCGCACGGAGCCACCATCACCATATCAAGCAGTGTGACTGACGCGGCTGATCAGCACAGGCATCTCATCGCCATACACAATACTGGTCCCGGTCTCTCAAGTGAAGAACTACCGCATATGTTTGAACGTTTCTATCGCGGCGAAGCCGCGCGTGATTACAAAGTACCAGGCGCGGGTCTGGGCCTGGCCATCGCCCAGACGATCATGCGCCGGCTCGATGGTCGCCTGACCGTGGATACGCAACCGGGCGCGGGCGTAACCTTCACGGTGTGGTTGAAATAGAAAACCCTCCTGGAACAAACCAGGAGGGTTTCGCTCTTCGTCAACGGCTGGCGCTACTTCAAATCTACCAGACCCCGCTTCAACGCCGTAAGTACCGCCTGGGTCCGATCGTTGGCGTGCAGCTTCGCTAAAATCGCGCTGATGTGATTCTTCACCGTGCCTTCGCTCAACGCTAATTTCTGTGCGATCTCCCTGTTCGGCAAACCGGCCGCCAGCAATTTGAGAATTTCCTCTTCCCGATCGGTTAGCTTCTCCAGCGGCTCTTCTTCCGGCGCGGGTTGAGTCGTTACCACCGGTCCCGTAGTCGTCCGATGAGCCGCCGTCACATGTTGAAATTCGCGCAGCACCTTGCGCGCCACCGTCGGATCCATTTGCGATTCGCCGCGCAGCGCGCCGCGCACGGCATCGGCCAGGTTGTCACCCGAGGTGTCTTTCAACAAATAGCCCACCGCCCCGGCCCGAATGCCGTCGAAGACCCAGTCATCGGTATCGTAGGTCGTGAGGATGATGATCTGTGTTCTGGGCAACGCGGTGATGATCTGCCGTGTGGCCTGAATGCCATTCAGGCGTGGCATCTTGATATCCATTAAGATCACATCCGGATGCAACTGCCCGGCCATCTCCACCGCTTCCACGCCATCGGCGGCCTGACCCACCACTTCCAAATCGTCCTGATGGTTCAGAATGATCGTCAGCCCGGTGCGAATAATATCTTGATCGTCTGCTAGGAGAACTCTTATCTTAGTCATTGGTCATTTGTTATTGTTCATTTGTGGCCCTTCCGACTTCAACGGGAATCGCTCTCGCTGGATGGTTACACGCTCCGCGAGCGTTCTTGAACGGCGGATGTGACCACGCGCAGCGGACCAGGAGCATTTGCTAATAATCCCGCTCAACCCGGAAGAGCCTCATTTGTCATGGCTCATTGTCCATCGTTAATTGTACGGTCGTTCCCTGTCCCACTTTGCTCTCCACGCTCAACTGCGCCTCGATCATCTCAGCCCGCTCGTACATACCCTGCAAGCCGAAGCGCTCATCGTCCACCTGAGACTCGTCGAAGCCGCGCCCATCATCACACACTTTCAACACGACCTGCCCATTATGGCGAGCCAGTGTCACTTCCACGCAATGCGCATCGGCGTGCCGTTCGATGTTGTTGAGCGCTTCTTTGGCAATGAAATAAACTTGCGCCGCCTTCTCATTGGAAATCGACGCCTGCGGATCACTGATGTGCAGCTCGATCTGCACCCCGGCCCGGTCACCGAAGTCCAATGCCGCGCGTTCCAGCGCGCGCGATAGGCCCAGATCCTCGATCGGGTCTACGCGCAAATCTTGAATCGCATGGCGTGTTTCCTGCAACCCCTCCTGGGCAATTCGCCGGGCTTTCACCAATTCCGATCGGGCGGCTTCCGGTTCGGCTTTTAACAAAGTGTCGATCGCTTGCAGCTGCACCACCAATCCCGCCAGTGAATGCGCCAGCGTATCGTGCAGATCGCGCGCCAGGCGATTGCGTTCACGCGCGGTGGCCAGCTGCTCTGTTGCCAGGGCCTGTTCGCGCAGCTTCACGTTCACCGCGCTGATCTCCTGCGTATGTTTGCGTTCATGCTCGGCCAGCGTGCCAACGATGTAGCCGATGACAATCAGCAACGGAATACGTAGGACCAACGCCGACGACAAGGCAAACGCCGGCCAGAAATTGCGCTCACCTGCCTCTAGCGCCTCCGGGACAAAAATATGGCCCGCCGCCAGATCAACCAGCTCGCCGATGAACAGCAGCCCGGCCGCCAGACCCGACGTGGCCCACGCCCCCCGCCGACCATAGGCCCACGCGCCGATAATGACGGCCACCAACAACAGGTATAACGGCTCAACAGTGCGCACTTCTAACGGAATGCCCACGCGCACCGAGCCAGGCGCAAACCGAATCGGCGGCACCAACACGGCCGTCAGCATGGATTCGGCGGCCTGCGCGACGATGATGAGCGTCAGCGACACCGGCAGGTAGTATCGTCCCAGACGCCGATCCATGCCAGGCAACAACGCCAACAGCCACACGACCAGCGTCGGCGCGCTGATGATAAACACCAGCAGCGAGGCTTCCATTCCGCCGCGTAACGTCAGCACGACCACGGCCAACAGAAGCGGCACAACCTTGATCGTCAGCGCGATGCGCAGCAGACGCACTGCCGTTTTGAGCGGCACGATCGTTTCAGGTGGAGTAAGATGCAAACGACTCATGAATAATCCAGTTACAGTCACTCAGCATGATCGCTGATCAGCCAGCGAAACAGTTGGAGGCAGTAAACATTAACACACGTTGCGCTCTTGCCTTTGCGGCAGCACAGCCGCTGCTCGAACGATCCCATTCTCAGCGCGAATTCTCGATCCCAGATCGGCGGCTCGCTGCCAGAGATTCTTTCCTATCAATTGATGAGTGCGGCTGAACTATTATCTTGAATCGATCATACCAGGTGAGGGGCGGCGCAGTAGAGCACGCGCTATGCCCCTCACCTCTTTACTTCATCGCTTGTTTCGAACGACCTTCAAACTAACATGTAGCTGGCAAGTCTCTGACTCACAGATGGTTCTATTTCTTTATCAGTTATTCGGATAACGCGCTATGACCAACTAAGCCTGCTCCCCCGGCTTATTTCTCATTCACCGCCAGGCCCAGCTGATGACAGAGCACTATTAATTGGCGGCCGTCCCAAAGGAGGCCACGACATTATGGCCGTTCTCAACCACGGGCACGTCATTGTATGGCTGACTCTTCCAGCCCCATTCAAAGACACCCTTGACATCGTTATCCACGTGAAGCACAGCCCACAGCGTCGGCAAATCGCCGACCTTGGCTGTGTCGAGGGTTATCTTCACATCACTGTTGGCGCCCATATGGACTGGCGCATAACCGACGATCTCTCCTGAGGTGAGGTTGGGATTCTTGTAGACCACCACCCAGCCATCCTGCGGTGCAGTCACCGAACTAGCCATGATGACACCACTGGTGATATCCTGATTCTTAATAACAATGGGACTGGCAGTAGTCGTAGCAGGTTTGGTGGTCACGGGAGCTTTAGTCGCGACTGGGGCAGGCACTGCCGGGGCAGGTGCCACCGAAGCGGGAGCCGTGATGGCCGCTGCCATAGAGGCGGCTGTACCGAAGCTGGTCACGACGTTGTGGCCGTTCTCAACCACCAGAGCGTCGTTGTATGGTTGACCTTTCCAGCCCCACTCGAAGACTCCGGGCAGACCGTTATCGGCCTGGAGGACTGCCCACAGCGTCGGCAAATCACTGACCTTGGCTGTGTCGAGGGTTATCTTCACGTTACTGTTGGCGCCCATATGGACTGGCGCGTATCCGACAATCTGACCTCCCGTGAAGTTGTTAGGATCCTTGTAGACGACAATCCAGCCATCCACTGGCGAGGTCACGGAACTTGCCACGATGACCCCGCTGGTGAGATCTTGATCTGCTATCACGATGGGGCCGGTAGTCGCAGCGGGTTTGGTAGTCACCGGAGCTTTAGTCGCGACTGGGGCGGCCACTGCCGGGGCAGGTGCCGCCGAAGCAGGAGCCGGAGTCACCGCTGCCATAGAGGCTGCCGTACCGAAACCGGTCACGATGTTGTGACCGTTCTCAACTACCGGAGTGTCATTGTACGGCTGACCTTTCCAGCCCCATTCAAAGACACCCATGACATCATTATCCACGTGAAGCCGCGCCCACAGTGTAGGAGCTTCTCCAACTTTGGCGGTGTCAATCGTTACTTTGACGTTTGTATTGGTTCCCGCCTTCACCGAGGCATAGCCTACAATATCACCGGAAGTGAAGTTAGAATTTTTATAGACGACGACCCAGCCATCCACCGGCGAGGTCACAGAACTTACCACGATAACCCCGCTGGTGAGATCCTGGTCGTGAACCGTGATCTGGCTGGGCGCCGCAGCTGCTAGAGCGCTCCCGGCCAGACCTGTCAATGCCAGCACGGCCACCGCCACGATTAGCGTTTTCCATACAGCTATTGACGAATTTCGAGATTTCATGATGTTCTCCTTAGCACTCAGTGGATCGCAATTATTCTTGAGTGAGACATGACCTAGTGTCGTAGCGAGCGCATTTGGAGATGCTTACTCTTCAACTTGTGATCTACTGAGACTTGTATCCGATCTGTGAGCCAGAGGCTTGCCAGCTACAAATCTGCTATGCAGATCAAGATGTCAGATATTTAAAACCCCGTTCACGTTCCCTGGCTATCTGCCAGGGTGAGACGTTAATCTGAGACACGCGCCCGATCCCATCGTGCTGATAAGTTGGAAGGTATCGGGCGACGTCGACGCACCAGATAGTCGCCCGATCCGTGATGACGATTACGGTTGTTGCGGTTGTTGTCCCTGGGCACCTCCTCGGAATTGAGAGTAGACAATCACCTTAGCCGTGATCTGATCTCCGTTTTGATCGCCCCACACAGTGACACGTTCGTTGCCCGTTAACGCAGCCAGACTGCCCTTCTCGACTTTCTGCTGAATGGCGCCGCTCGGCGGTTGTCCGTTCAGATTGGCAAACGTCACATCCTGATAGTATTGAGTGTCCCCGTTGACGACGACTTGAATGGTTTGCGCGGGCGCTTGTGTCGGGCGCGGTCGCGGCGTCCCATCGGAAGTGGGTCGAGGACGGGGAGTACCACCGTTGCCTTGCCCGAAATTCAAACCGCCTTCCTGCACGGTCAAAGTGTTGCCGTCGATCTTTGTCACCATGCCTCGCGCCACAGGTGTGGTGGTGGGCAATTCAGACGCCGGTGTCATCTGGAAATTGGAGCGCTGCCCGTTGTTCCCGCCGGAGCCTTGCGTATCCGCAGCAGGCGCTTGCGCTGCAGCAGGTGCTCCCGTCGGTTGACAGGCGGCTAGCAGCACCACAGCCGCCATCGTCAATCCTAACGCTCCAATACGAGTCAATAAGTTTTTCTTCTGTTTCTTAGCCATCACCATTGATATCATCTTCAACCTCATTTCCCTTTATCTCTATTGATTGACGGATCCTGACCGTCATTGTGTTCGCTACCCGCCACCCGATACAGCTTGCAGTCCTTGAATCAAAGTTTGTTTCTCAGCGGCAGTCAGACTCGCCGTCGGATGGAGTAGCACGTAATACCATTGGGGCATCGATCCACGCTGTAGTTGTTCTGCAGCGTCACCGCCGCCACGACGCCCTGCGCCCCACTGTGAAAAATTCAGCCGCGCACGACCTTGTTGCACATCACGCTGAATCAACCATGAGACTGGTGCGATGTTGGAGTACCACGGCCAGGTCGTTTGATTGCTGTGACAGTCATAGCAGGCACGCACTGCCAAATCGCGTGTTTGCGGACTATCCCATTGAATCTCCGCCGTGACGGGGGGATTCGTATGATCGTGCCCATAGGGTATAAACTGGATCGCGATCCCACCAACAATGAAACCAAGCAACACACCCAGCACGGTCTTTTTCGTCATGACCCATTTATCTCCTCAAAAAGCGCTTAAGACATTTCCACACTTCTACGACTATGGTGGTCGGAAATTCATTTGTTCGTTTCCATTGAATCTTTCCTCACCAGAGCTGTCGGTCTGATGCTATTCGTAGCGCAACGCTTCGATGGGCTTCAAGCCCGCGGCCCGATTGGCTGGGTAAATCCCGAAGAAGATACCGATCGCTGCCGAGAAGCCAAAGGCCAACACGACCGATTGCGGCGACACCTGGGTCGCGATTGCACCGGAGGCATTGACCAGCGCCGAGATGCCTGCGCCGATCAAAATGCCGATGATGCCGCCCAGCACCGAGAGCGTAATCGTCTCCACCAGGAACTGATACAGGATGTCACGTCGACGCGCCCCGACCGCTTTGCGCAGGCCGATCTCACGCGTTCGTTCCGTCACCGATACGAGCATGATGTTCATGATGCCGATGCCGCCTACGACCAACGAGATGCCCGCAATCGCGCCAAGGAACACCGTCAACACGCCCGTGACTTGCGTCGCCGTCGCCAGAATGTCGGCCTGAGACTGCGCGGTGAAGTCATCGGTAGCGCCCGGCTTGATCTTGTGCAAGATACGCAATTTGTCGCCGATGGCGGCAATGGCTGGAGTGATACTAGCGGAATCTGCTGCTGAAACCTCGATCGTCGAGACGGTCTTCTGCGTGCCTACCCGCGCGTTCGACAAACGCGCAAACGCGGTCGTGATGGGAACGTACGTGGTGGTGTCACGGCTGAAGCCAAAACCGCCCGAACCTTGCGCCTTTATTACGCCCACTACGTCAAACAGGATGTTGTTGATCTTGATCTGCTTCCCGACCGGATCCAGCCCGCCAAACAGATCGGTCACGACCTGCGAGCCGACGACAGCCACGCGCGCTTTGTTGGTGACATCGGCAGCCGAAATGAAGCGCCCATGATCCAGTTGGTCAGGATGGATGATGGTATAGTCAGGCACGACCCCCACAACTTGCGCACTCTCCTGGTTCTTCCCTATCTTCAACGGCTGCCTCGACTGTGCTTGTGGCCCGACCGCGACCACGCCCGACAAGCCGCGCAATTGCAGCGCCTCTTCATAGGTCAGGGGTGCCGTCACACCGCCACCGGCCCCGGACGGCGCGGCCTGATTGCGCGTGCCGGAAAACACCGTGATCAGGTTAGCGCCGATGCCCTCAATGCGATTCGTAATCGAAGCCTGCGCCCCGGTCCCGATCGACACCAAGGCCACAACTGCACCGACGCCAATGACGATGCCCAGCATGGTCAACGCCGAGCGCAGCTTATTCGCCAGTAAGGCGCGTAAGGCACTGCGGATGTTTTGTGCAAGATTGAGTCTCATACCACCACCCCATCCATGATGTGAATGACACGATGTGCATTCGCTGCAATCGTCGGATCGTGCGTCACGAAGATCACGGTAATGCCGCGCTCGCTGTGCAGGTGCGCAAACAACTCCATGATCTCTTTGCTCGTCTTTGAATCGAGGTTGCCCGTCGGCTCATCGGCGAGGATGAGCGCCGGCTCAGTGACCAGCGCACGGGCAATCGCCACACGCTGTTGCTGCCCGCCCGACAGTTCATTCGGATGATGGCTCATCCGATCGCCCAAGCCGACCGCCTCCAGCGCTGCCTTGGCGCGATCGTGCCGGTGGTTGACACTGGAGTACAGCAGTGGCAATTCGACATTCTCCAACGCACTGGTGCGCGCTAGTAAGTTGAACTGCTGAAACACAAAACCGATCTTTTTGTTGCGCACGGCGGCCAGTTGATCGTCGCGCATCTTGGCGACATCGGTTCCATCGAGGCGATAGAGCCCGCTCGTCGGCGAATCCAGACAACCCAAAATCGCCATGAGTGTGCTCTTGCCTGATCCCGATGGTCCGGTGATAGCCGCCCATTCGCCGTCGTCAATTGTTAACGATATGCCATTGAGCGCGCGCACTTCGGTCTCGCCCATTTGATATACTTTGGTGATATTCTCGATCTCAATCATAGTAGTTCCTATCGTATGTCTAGCTTATCGGGACGCGGATATCCATCACTAGCTGCGCATCACCACTAGGTTAGCCTCCAGGTCGTCCGCCGCCACCACCAAAGCCCCCGCCGGGGAAGAAGCCGCCACCCGGAGGCCCACCCGCTGCGCCAGTGCGCGTCGCCGTAATGACGATCACTTGATCACCCTCTTGCAGATTGCCCGAGACTTCAGTCAGGTCGCCCACCGTCAGGCCCTCGGTGACCGACACCGACTGAGGCTGGCCGTTTTGCATCACCAGTACAGACGGGCCTTGTACCCGTGGTGTTCCCTGCGTACCCTGCTGTGTAGGGGTGACGGGTTGTCCACTTTGAGCATTCGCTCCGCCTTGCCGACCCTGTCCACCCTGTCCGCCCTGTCCGCCGAATCCACCCTGGCCGCCGGCTCGAATCGCCGCTGTTGGCACAGCGAGCACGTTCTCGTGGGTGGCCTCAATAATCGAGGCATTGGCCGTCATGTCCAGCCGGAGTGGCGCATCCGTTTGATCGAGCACCACCCGCACGTTGTAGTTGACTACACCCTGGCTGATCGTCCCTGCCGGATCAATCGCATCTACCTTGCCCGTGACTGTGATTCCCGGCAGCGCATCGATCGTAAATTGCGCCGGCTGTCCGGGCTTAATGCCCGTAATTTGCGTTTCATCCACCAGGACGTCGACGTGCAAGCGACTCATATCGGCAATTTCCACAGCCGTACCTGAAGGGGTGCCACCCACCGCAATGTTGACCACCGTAACCACCCCATCGAACGGCGCCACAATCGACGCGTCCGACAGCGTCTGCTTGGCCTGTTCCAATGATAAGCGCGCTTGTTCCAGCTGGGCCGCCGCCTGGATTTGCGTCTCTTTGCGAGGTGACAGCAAATTGTCGAGAGTCGTCTTGGCATTTTGAACCTGAACCTGCGCCGACCTCAAGCTGCTGTCGTTGAAGCCCGTCTTGGTGATATTGCAATTAGCGACCGCCAGCGTATAGGCCGATTGGGCATTGGTCAGGTTATTCACCACCGATTGGAACGGACCCCAGTCGGCATTCAGGTAATTCTTGGCCTGTTTATCGTTCGCCAACCGATCGTAAGCCGTCTGCGCCCGATCGAGATTATTCTGGGCCGTCGTTAGCTGCACACATTGCACCGCTTGCTGGGTGGCCTGATTCTTGTAACTTTGCTGCGCGGCGTTGTAAGCCGCCAGCGTGCTGGTGTAAGCCGATCGAGCTGTCGCCAGCGTGCCAGGATCGGCCTGCATCGTGTTGGTGTAATTCAGCTGTTGAATCAAATAAGATTGCTCGGCCTGCGTCACTTTGACCTGCAAGTCCGTCGTATCGAGAGACGCCAGGACATCGCCTTGTTTCACCCGATCGCCCACCTTGACCTTCACTTGATCGATGGTGCCCGACGTGCCAAACGACAGCGGCACTCGCGCTTCAGGGTTAAGGCTGCCCGTCGAATCTACCGTGCTCGCCAGGGTCGTCCGCACCACTTTGGCNNCTTCATGATAGCTCCTTCACTTACCCACCACCCAGACGAATACCAAACAAGTTCGTGCCACCCGTCGCGCGAGTCGGCGGTGCGCTAAGGTACACTTGGTCCCTGGGCTGCAGATCGCCAGACACTTCGGTTAAGCCGCCATCGGTGAACCCGGTAGTCACGTCGACACGAACGGCGTTGCCGGTCGTATCAAGCACGTTCACGTAATAGCCGCCCTTCGGGTCGGTTCGAATCGCGGCGCCCGGCACCGCCAACACATTGCTGTGCATATCCAGGACGACCCGCCCATTCGCCGTCATATCGATTTTCAGTGGACTCTTGGTCGGATTGAGATCGGCGCGAACCAGATAATTCACCACACCCTGGCTCACCGTCCCGGCGGGGTTGATCAAAGTTACCGTCCCGGTCACCGTGGTCGTCGGTATGGCATCAAACGTGAACTGCACGGCCTGGCCCACCTTCACCTGTCCGACTTGGGTCTCATCGATCAACAGCCCGACATGATAGTGGCCGTCATCGGCGAGCACGATCGTGCCACTGCTGGGGCCACCCATCGTCGCCGTGACCTGCGTGACCGCCCCGTCGAACGGGGCAACGATCTTGGCCTTATCTAACTGCTGTTGGGTTTGCGCCAGTGACAGCTTGGCTTGATCCAGCTGCATTTTAGCCAGTGCCATCGTTCGATCGGAAGGCTGCAATAGATTGTTCAAATTGACCTTGGCCTGTTCAATTTGCGCTAAGGCCGACTGAATTCCGCTATTGTTGGTGCTGTTCTTCGCCAGATTGCAATTGGCCACGGCCTGATCGTAAGCGAGTTTCGCACTAGTCAGGCGTGCTTTCTGCGGCGAGATGTCGGCGCTGCCGTTTACCTGCACTCGCCAATTGGAGATGTAATTGTTGTAGGCGGTCTGCGCATCGTTATAAGATTGAAGCGCATTGTCCACATTGTTACAGCTGATGGTAATCTGATCGGTGGTCGACGAAGCATATTTCTGCTGGGCCACTTTGTAAGACGCTTCCGCGTTGCTCACGGACGCCTGCGCCGCAGCAATGGCATCCGGATCGGATTGAGTCGTCATACTGTAAGCAGCCTGTTGGATCAGATAAGCTTGCTGTTGCTGCGCGACTTGCAGCGCGAGGGTACGCGTATCCAGTTCAGCTAACACATCGCCTTTCTTCACCCGATCACCCGGCTGCACGTTCACCTTGTTGACCGTGCCCGAGGCGCCAAACGACAACGTCACTTTCGATTCGGGGGCGACGCTGCCCGATGAATCGACTGTGGACAGCAAGGTTGCCTCAGTCACGCGCCCCATCTGCACGGTGGCCTGGGCCGCCTGCGCCGCGCTCTGCTGGTTGTTGTTAGCGACGGTCACCCCCACCCCGACTAACACGACGACCACTCCGATAATGATCCATGTTCGTTTTCGTCTCATCTTCGCAAACTCCTGTTTGTCCCTGCCGCTGTTGCCTCAGCCGATCGGCAGTTGGTGCTCAATGTTCCCGGCGATTTAAGATTGGCCTGCATCCGCATTCTTTCCTAGATTAGTTTGACTTCATCAAGCATCATTCTACTCCGTTGCGCCCTTCACGAAAGTGGCTGCGGTCATTCAACTATGAGATCACGATAAGAGTTCGACATGACTTCAGACACAGCGGGGCATGACGAAAGTCATGGCCCGGCCCACAATAGAAAACGGATGAAGAGTGATCTTCATCCGTTCCTTCATTAAAAACCTTATCGTTCACAGCCCGCCGATGAATAAAGTCTACTAATGCGCCAATGCCGGTCCCAACAGGGAGGCCAATGTCGCCGCCTCAGAACTATGCACCACCGCCAGAATCTCATCCGCCGGCTGCAAGGTTACATCGCCTTTGGGGATGATCAACTCGCCTTTGCGAATGATCGCTGCCAGCACACACTGTGGGGGCAGCATCAAATCGCGAATCGCTTTGCCGACGGCCAGAGCCATCGGGTGTACCTTCTCTTCGACGATGGCATACTGGCCCTTGCGCAGCTTCAGCAGAGTCATCATGTCACCCAATGACATTTCTTCCGCGACCAAATGCGCCATCATATCCGGTTCGTTCAGCGCTACGTCCACGCCCATTTCCGCCGTGAACAACCAGGCATTCTTGGGATTGTTGACACGCGCGATAATGCGCGGCACGCTGTATTCAAAGCGCGCCAACATGCACACCACCAGATTCGCTTCGTCTTCACCGGTCACGGCCGCCACGACATTCGCCTCAGACACGCCGGCTTGTTCCAGCACACTGGGCAAACTCCCGTCGCCTTCCACCACACATTCGGGCGGCAGTTCCTGACGCAACCGCTCAATGATCTCCAGCCGATGATCGACGACCACCACGCGATGTTTTTCCTTTAACAACAACTCTGCCGCATTCGAACCCGTCTTGCCGCCGCCCACGATAATAACGAACATAGGCTACGCTCCTTCTCCCAACCTCAGCAAGCCTTCCACGCGTGCCATGGCATCCGACAACACGGCCAGATGCACAATATCACCTT
Organism: Anaerolineae bacterium; assembly: GCA_003154115.1. Taxonomy (GTDB): domain Bacteria; phylum Chloroflexota; class Anaerolineae; order Fen-1058; family Fen-1058; genus Fen-1058. The sequence continues at coordinate 14,981 of PMCF01000089.1, read as the reverse complement.
CGCGGAAAGACGTACCCAGCATCGGCAGCAGCGCCCGCCCATCGCGCGTCACAGCAATGACGTTGACTTCGCCGGGAACAGACAGATCGCGCACGCTGCGGCCCACCAAATGCAGCGGTACTTCGATCTCCAACAGTTGCACTTCGCCCGCGCCAAATGAGCGTACCGCATCCAGATCGGCATGCGTGAGTAATTCGCGAATACGTTCTGCGCCCCACGTCGTGGACGAAATGGTCGCCAGGCCCAGCCGTTTATAAACCTCGGCGCGTTCAGGATCGAATAAGCGGGCCACGACGCGCGGCACATGAAACAGGCTGCGCGCGATGCGCGCCGCCACGGCATTCACATTGTCCGATGAGCTCGTCGCGGCAAACCCGTCGGCCGATTCAATTCCCGCGCGCAGCAGCACATCCCGATCGAACCCCACACCCCGCACGCGCCGGCCTTTGAAGTCCGGCCCCAACCGCGCCAGCGCCTCGGCGCTGTAGTCAATCACGGCGACATCATGTCCTTCGCCGGACATCAACCGCGCCAGCTGTTCGCCCACACGCCCGCACCCCATGATGATCACTCGCATAGCTTCCTCCTGTTCTTCTGCGCCCGTTTAACTTGATCGCTCCTTGAGAAGCCTGGCCGGCGAACCAGCACAGCTCACCTCGTCCCTCAAGCGCCTCTCCGTGCAAACCAGCGTCGCACCAACTTTCGCAGCCAATCGAGGCCAAAGACAATCGGTGGAAAGATCACAAACATCATCCAGAATGGTAGGGGGGGCGGCGCCATATGAAATGGCTCGGCCAAAAATGGAACGAAGATCAGCGTGAAGGCAATCAAAAGCATGCCCGCCAGGCCGCCCCACAAGAAGCGATTGCTAAAGAACCCCATGAAATGGATGGGATCGACTTCCGTTCGACACGCGAAGGCGCTGCCGATCTGCGCCGCCACCACTCCCAGGAAGAACACCGTCGTCGCCACGATGTAAACCGCGTCGAACTCTTGCCACTTTTCCATTCCAGTGTATCCGAAACTGCCATACAAAGCAAAATAGGCCATAAAGCACAAAACGGTTTCCATCGACCCGATCGCAATGGCTCGCGCCATTAGCCGGTTGGTCACCAAGGGGGCCTGGCGCGGGCGCGGCTTGCGCTGCATCACACGCGGCTCCGGCTTTTCCACCCCTAGGGCCAGCGCCGGCAGGATGTCCGTTCCCAGATCGATCGCCAGAATCTGCGCCACCGTCAACGCCAGCGGAATGCCAAATGATGAGAACATGATGAATGGCATGATCTCCGGCACATTACTGGCAAAGATGTACGTCGTGAATTTGCGCAGATTATCAAACACGGCGCGGCCTTCTTCAATCGCCGTCGCAATCGCGCTAAACTTGTCGTCGGTCAAAATCACATCGGCCGCTTGCTTGGCGACATCGGTGCCGGCCAGCCCCATCGCAATCCCGATGTCCGATTTGCGCAGCGCGGGCGCATCATTGACGCCGTCGCCAATCACGGCCACTGTTTCACCGCGCGCTTGCAACGCCGCGACGATGCGCATCTTGTGATCGGGCGCCATGCGCGCAAAGATGATCTCTTCGCCCAGGACACGCTGCACATCATCGTCGGTTAAAGCGTCCAGTTCGGCTCCAGTAAGGATCGGCGGCACCGGCGTGCTCAGCAGGCCGATGCGGCGCGCCACCGACTCGGCCGTGAGACCATAGTCGCCCGTGATCATCGCAATGCGAATGCCGGCGTCGTGAAACTTCTTGACGGCGTCGGCCACTTCCGGACGAGGCGGATCCATCATCGCCGCCAGGCCGAGAAAGGTCAGCTCGCACTCGACGGATTCGGGCGTGTAGTTGGCGCGGCCCGATCGGGTGGGCAACTCCCGCACGGCCAGGCCCAGCACCCGCAGTGCAGCGCGTGCATAATCGTCGTTGGCGGCCATGATCTCCGCGCGCAGCTCCTCCGTTAAAGGGACCAGCGCGCCATTGAGATGAATCTGCGTGCACAGTTGCAGCACTTCGCGCGGCGCACCTTTCACGAAAGCGATCTCCTGTCCCTGGCGGCGATGAATCGTCGTCATGCGCTTGCGCTTGGCATCGAACGGCAATTCATGAATGCGCGGATACTCGTGCGCCACGCCCTGCTCGTCGAGACCGCCCTTCATCGCCAGCACCCGCAGCGCCGCCTCAGTTTGGTCACCCAGGCATGACCATTGAGGATGATCGGGGGTAGGGGGATTCAAGCGAGCATTGTTGCACAACAAGGCGCCCGTCAAGAGAAAATTGAGATCGGGCTCATAGGTCAGACCAAACGGCAGTGGAATAAACATCCCTTTCGGCTCGTAGCCTACGCCGGACACGCTGAGCCGTTGCTGCGCCACCCACACTTCGCGCACCGTCATTTGATTCTGCGTCAGCGTACCGCTTTTATCAGTGCAGATCACCGAGGTCGCGCCCAATGTTTCGATCGTGGCCAGCTGCTTCACCAGCACGCCTTTATCGGCTAAGCGCTGCCCGGCCATCGCCAGGGTGAGCGTAACCAACGGGCGCAGACCTTCGGGAATGAAAGCCACTACCAGTCCTACCCCCAGTAACAACGCCTCGATCCAGTCCATCTGCAATTGAGCAATGCCGACCACGGTAACAACGACGCCTAGTCCAATCGCCAGCAGTGAGACGCGCCGGGTGAGGTGTTCCAGTTGAGTCTGCAAAGCGCTGGGCGCTTCCGGCACGGTCTGCGTGAGATTAGCGATGCGCCCAAACTGAGTGGTCATGCCGGTTTCATATACCACCGCTCGACCGGTGCCTGACACGACCGAAGTTCCCGCGAAAACGAGGTTGGGCCGTTCGACTTCGGAGAGTCCTTCACGCAGTGAAGCATCCGCCGTTTTGCGCGCCGGCATCGCTTCGCCCGTGAGGGTGGCATTGTTGGTGCGCAGACCATAATCTTCCACCACGCGCGCGTCGGCGGGAATATCATCGCCTTCCGCCAGGACCAGCAGATCACCAACGACCACTTCGCTGGCCGGAATTTTTTCCTCTTGTCCGTTGCGAATGACCCGCGCATAGGTGGGCAGTAGATTCTTCAGCGCCGTCATGGCCCGCTGCGTGCGCCGTTCTTGCCAGAAGGAAAAGGCCGCATTCGCCACGACCACGGCCCAGATGACCCCACCCAGTACAGCGTGAGCGATGCTCAGGATCGCAATGAGGCCCGCCGCCCACAAGACCAACGCCATGGGATGCATGAGCGGCGCCATGAACATGCGCCAGCGCGGAGGCGGAGGTGGCTCACGCAGGACGTTAAGGCCGTACGCAGCCAGACGTTGTTGAGCTTGTTCAGAAGTGACACCCTGTGGCGAAGACTCCAATGCGCGAAAGACTTCCGCGGTCCGCAGGGTGTAAAGAGGTTCAGAAATCATACGAGAAGGATGAGGGTTGCGCCTAGCGGCCCGCCTCGCCTATGGCGAGGGCACTGGCAAGGATGAATCGAACGACAACCTTCACGACTCACTCCTCTGGCTTAATCTAAAGAAATCGCAAAGATGCTTCGTCGTCTCGCCGTGCAGCACGTGGGCGTGCTCTTTGTTTTCCTCTGGCACGGCTTTATGAGCCAGGACAACGATCACAACCAGCAAGATCATTGAAAGAAATCAGGCGCGATCTTCCGTTTTACTACGGCGTTCAAAACTGCTTCACCAGGCTTCTTTATAACAGTTTACGGCTTGACTTCTTTTTCCCACGCTCTATATTGGGTGGTAGCCCCGTCGTCAAAGGCCGCTTCCAGCATCTTCAATTCCTGAATCAAGTGCTGGCGTGTGCTGGGACTTAGGCGCGTGTCGTCTGCCACTTTGGCCTGCTGTTCACGAGCGGCCCTGACCACGAAGGCGGGCACGAACATGATACGACCCTGCGGAATCACTTCAAAACCTTCCAAGGCCATCGCCAATGCTTGATCGTCAAAATAGGGCACACTTAAACTCAGGCCGCGATTGAGATCGTTATGCGCCGCGCGTTCTGTAATGGTGTTGATAATCTCGCGCGTCTCATAGCGCGCCAGCGCACGACCCTGATTGATCAACTGACCCAGCATCCCATAACGCTTCTGCTGATACTGTTCGTCGGCCACGATGTAAGGCGCAAAGCCGCGCGCCAGGTGCAGCACTTCCATAAAGCGCTGCATCGACCCCACGTGCGCTTCCGCGTCCTGCACGGAATTCACCAGCAGCTGATCGCTCTGATCAAACGCCACCCATTGCGGCAGATAGAACCGGCGCGCGGCCTCGGCATACGGCACCAACAGCTCGCCGCGCCCTTCGTCAGAAGCGCCTTCTTCCGCAATCGCATCGGTGGTCGCGGTGATGGCCGAACCGACGCCAGTCACGTCTCCCACCGGTTGCGTGGGAATCTCCTCGCCTTCTTCGGCCACGTACTTCACGCTGCGGCCGGCGGGCAGCATGCCGTGCACCATGTAGATCACCGTCGCATGCCGCACCAGCCTGGCGCTGATCGATACTTCGCGGGTGGAGGTCAATTCCAGTTCCTGCAACCGCTGGGCGATGGCCTTGCGCACGTCGAAGCGCGAAAACCGATCGAGAAAGCCGGTGCCCCCCACGATTTGTTCGCGATAGCCGGCGGCCACGGCCACCGGCCGCGCATCGCTGCCCGGCCCGATCACTTGATCGGGCAACGAGAAACGCAGCTGCGGCGTGCGCTGCACGATGGCATCCGCCAGATGTCGCGCCTGTGCTTCCACAAAGCGCTGTGTCAGCGGCGGCTGGAGACGCAGGAGTTCGGCGGCCTGATCGTATTCTTGGCGCAACAGGCTGGTGGATGAAGCTGGATTCTGAGCCATGGGTTCTCCCTCTTTCTAGCGAGCGTGTGAATGAGAGACAACGATTGTGTTTCAAAAAGAAGAGTCAAAACTTCGCCGTAGCCAGGAAGTCTTGACTCCAATACGTTGCTGGCGCACAGCCAGTGGTTAACCAAGGTAGGTTGATTTTAGCACCAATTAGTGAATTAGGCGAAGCAATGTCATCGCTGCAGGAGCGCGAGGAAACTTGGCTCTTCCGACTTCAACGGGAATTGCTCTTGCTGGATGGTCACACGCTCCGCGAGCGTTCTTGAACGGCGGATGTGACCACGCAGAGCGGCCAGGAGCATTTGCTAATAATCCCGCTCAACCCGGAAGAGTCGGAAACCTAAAATGACCCGCCGGAGCAGACTTGCTCCAGCGAGTCGATGGGGAGATTACTTTTGCTTACAACTCCTCTTGTTCCTCAGTCGACGGGAATTGCCTTTCCATCTCCGTCGGCGCTTCGGTTTGCTTAGGCGCTCCACCTAGGCGCGGCTCAGCCGGTTCATCGGCGATGTACTGATCGAGAAGCGATGGTGCTTCAGGATGATCGACGTGCAACGCATGGTTATAATCACCAGCATAGACCGGTTCTTCATAGCGCACCGGACGATAGAGACCGAACCACGACCAGAACTTGCTGACGCCCATCAGCAAACCATAGCGATACTCCTGCATCTTCAACGACTGCCATTCCACAATGGACGCCATCGAACCCTGGATACGCGCCTTGTCGCGCACGATGCGCTTAATCTGCTTGGGATTACGATAACCCAGCGGCGACAGCAGCAGCAAGTGCGCCGAGATAATCAGCGTGCTCATGGTGATCAGCCGAATCCAACCGCCTTCTTCCCACTTGCCGACGATTTGACCCACAAAGACCGTCCCAGCCAGCAGGGCGGCAAGACCCGCTCCAAACGCACCCCAATTCCGCTTCCAACCGGTGAAATTCTTGAGCATATGCTGGCGAATGGCCAGACCCATCACTGAGATGGGCAAAAACACGCCGACACCATAGAAGGGCGCAGCCAGGGTCGTTTGACCGCGCACCAGCAGCATGATGAACACTGAAACCACAAACGCCACCGTGACCGAACGGGTGAAGGTGCCGCGCTTGTCACGATACACGATGAATTCCGGAATCTCGCCGATCGCCACATCGCGCCATTCAGTCGCCTGTGCGTCCTGGAAGGCCGTCATCGAGGCAGCCGCCAGCAGCGCCACGGCCAGGAACTGATAGGTCCAGAACAAAATGTCTCCACCAGGGATCTGTCCGAATCCGATGAAAGCCAGATTGCCCACCAGCGAACGCCCCAACGTACCGTCGAAGACATCGAAACGAATGGCAAAGATTGTGAGGAAGAGTGTCGTGAGGCCGCCATAGAACAGGAACGAGGTCTGCACCATGCGGCCGATGCCCGATTTGCCGCTGTAGAAAGCCCAGAGTCCCTTCAGACGCGGCCATTGTTGCTTGCCCCACTTAACCAACCGCATATCTTCATCGATGACAAACTGAATGCCGTTGGACATCGCTTCCAGGCCCGACAGGGCCACCATGCCTTTCATCGACGCCGTCAACAAGTGCATGAGGGCCGTGCCCACCGACGGCACCGCCAGAGGCGCTTCCGTAAGTGGCACCGCCGGTACACCACGGAAGTGTGCCAGCACCAGGCCAATCGCCATGGTGATCGACATCATCACAAAGATGCCCAGGCCGATGAACACGATGCGTGACGATTCGCCGCGCCCACGGATCGTCAGGAACCAAGTAATGGCGGCCAGGGCCGCACCGATCAGGAAATGCCACCCCCAATCGGCGTTATACGCATTTGCCACAGAGAGCAGCTGATCGCTGCCCGACAGGGCCGACACGACGATCGTCAGGACGTAGTCTTCCAGCAAGGTCACGGCCACAACTAAACTCAACGTGGGCCTTAGATACCGCATCGACGCAGTGTACGAACCACCGCCTTCGTTAAACGGCCCCAGCGAGTACATATACAATGCACCAAAGACAAAGTTTGCCAGCGCAATAACCCCCACGGCAAGGTAGGCATATTGTTGCAACCCATAGGGATGCAGCGCGCTCATCATTTCACCCGCGCCGTAGAAGAACGAGGTGAAATAGTCGACGCCAAACAGCGCCAGCGCCGCTAGCAGGCCAATCTGGCCCGCGCCATGCACGTGCGCGTGTTCTTTGTTCTCCCTCGGCGCAACTTTGATCGAGAGGAAAATGATCACAACCAATAAAATAACGGAAACCATGCGTAACCTTCCCTTTCAGGCCAGCGCTTATCACACTGCGCTCGTCTGCGTGTCAACACTTACGGCTTGACTTCTTTTTCCCACGCTCTGTATTGGACCGACGCCCCATCGTCGAAGGACTGCTCGAGCATTTTCAATTCCTGCAGCAGATGCCTACGCGTGCTGGAACCCAGGCGCGTGTCGTCGGCCACCTTGGCTTGTTCTGCTTGCGCCGCCCGCACCACAAACGCCGGCAGGAACATGATGCGCCCGCCCGGGATTACTTCAAAATTCTCCAGGTCCATCGTCAACGTCTGATCGTCAAAGTAGGGCACGTCCAAGCTCAAGCCCCGATTGAGCTCGTGGCTCGCCGCGCGCGCTTTAACGGTGTCGATGATCTCTTGCACTTCATAGCGTGCCAGCGCCCGTCCCTGATTGACCAGCTGCCCCAACATGCCATAGCGCTTCTGTTGGTATTGCTCATCCGCCACGATGTAAGGCGCAAACGCCCGGGCAAGATGCAGCACTTCCATGTAACGCTGCATCGACGCCACGTGCGCTTCCGCATCCTGCACGCTGTTCACCAGCAGTCTGTCACCTTCATCGAACGCCACCCACTGCGGCAGGTAGAACTTGCGCGCCGCATCCGCATACGGCACCAGCAGTTCGCCGCGCCCTTCTTCAGCGCCGCCGGCGTCCGCGCCGCTGCCTTCTTCGGCAATCACATCCGTCGTCGCCGTGATGGCCGAGCCACGCTGAGTCATGTCGGGCACGGGCACGGTAGGAATTTCTTCGCCCCCTTCCGCCACATACTTCACCGAGCGGCCCGCCGGCAACATGCCATGCACCATATACGTCGCCGTGGCATAGCGCAGTAGCTTAGCACTGATCGACACTTCGCGCTGCGCCGCCAGTTCCAACTCTTGTAGACGCTGGCTTACGGCTTTACGCACGTCGACCCGAGACAGCCGATCGAGAAAACCGGTGCTCCCGATGAGCTGTTCGCGATAACCCGTGGGCACCGCCACCGGACGCGCCTCGCTGTCCGGGCCCACGACTTGATCGGGCAGCGAGAACCGCAGCTGCGGTGTGTGCTGCACCATGGCCTCCGCCAAATAGCGCGCTTGCCCTTCGACAAAGCGCTGCGTCAGCGCCGGTTGGATGCGCAGCAGATCGGCCGCCTGCTCATACTCTTGTCGCAACATACTCGTAGATGAAGTCATGGTATTCTTTCTTCCCCGTCACATGCCACGCCCGAAACTGGCGCATGGTGAAACCGCCGGATTAGGCCGTGATCCTATTCAACCTTAGCGTATCACAGCGAAATAAAACGGTGGCAAAAGTTCAGGCCAGTTGTATAAAGAACAAATAAAAACGCCCCACAATGGGGCGTTTGAGGGGCCAGGGGGTGAGGTTACTCATCTGCCAAAAACCGATAACCCACTCCTGGCTCGGTGATCAAGAACTGCGGTTGGTCGGGGTCTGTCTCTAACTTCTTGCGAAGTTGCCGCATATACACGCGCAGATATTCCACGTGATCCGCATCGGCGGGTTCCCACACGTTCGACAGGATCGCGTGGTGCGTCAACACCCGACCGGCATGTGCCGCGAGATAGGCCAACAATTTGAATTCGGTGGCGGTGAGTTTGATCTCTTCAGCGTTGCGCTTCACAAGATGATCGATCAGGTTGATCTCCAACGGCCCGGCCCGGATGACGGTACTCTTCGACTGCGTCTGCACCTGCGCGGCGTGACGCAGCGCCACGCGAATGCGCGCCAGCAGTTCTTCAATGCCAAAAGGCTTGGTCAAATAATCATCGGCGCCTTTGTCCAGCGCCATGACTTTATCGCGTTCATGGTCGCGCACCGACAACACGATAATGGGCACGCTGGTCCATTCCCGCAGGCGCGCGCAGACCTGAAAACCATCCATATCCGGCAGACTCAGATCGAGGATGATCACATCCGGTGGATTCGCCGCGGCCAGCGCCAGACCTTCTTCGCCGCGACTGGCCGTTGCGACCAGGAAATGCCGATCGGTCAGAATCGTCTTCAGCGCGCGCAGAATCTGCGGTTCGTCGTCGATGACTAGAATGCGCGTGGATTGGGTCATAGTGAAGTGATGAGTGATAAGTGATGAGTGAAATGTGAATAAGAGGAATTGATCATTCACTCGTCACTCATCACTTTTCACGCTTTTCAGCGGCGGCATATCTTTCACGATCAGCGGCAGCGTGAAGCTGAACACCAGGCCGTCTGGCAAATTCTGCGCCCAGAGGCGCCCGCTGTGCGCCTCCACGATCCCTTTGCAAATCGACAAGCCGAGGCCAGTACCCGTCACCTGATCGGCCGCCGTGGCCCGATAGAACTTGTCGAAGATGCGATCGAGTTGATCTTCCGGCACGGACGGCCCGTGGTTGATCACGCGCGCCACCACCGCCTCACGATCGCGCCGCTGCGCTTCCACGCGGATGGTCGTCCCCTCCGGCGCATATTTCAATCCGTTGCCGATCAAGTTGACGAACACCTGCTGAATCTGCACAAAATCGACGGGGACTAGCGGCAAGTCGTCGGGCACGGCAATCTCCAGACGATGCTGCCGCGCCGCTTGCTTCAAACGCGCCAGCGCTGCGCTGATGATCTCTTCCAGGTCGTTCCAGGCGCGCTGCGGTTTCAACACACCGGCTTCGATGCGCGACATATCCAGCAAGTTGCCGACGAGGACGTTGAGCTGATCGGTTTCTTCTTCGATCGTTTCCAGCAGTTCATCGTGCACGGCGGAGTTCCGATCGACCGGATTGCTCCTCAAACTTGTCACGGCGGCTTTAATCGTGGCTAACGGCGTGCGCAGTTCGTGCGACACCGACGACAGCAGCGCCGTCTTCAGTTGATCGCTTTCTTCGGCCACTTGCGCGCGCGTTTCCGATCGAGCCAACTGCGATCGCTCCACCGCCAGCGCGCCCTGCGTGGCAAACGTCTTGAGCAAGCGATCCTCGGCGGGCGTCAACGCAGCCCGCTCGAGCCATACGCGAATCTCGCCCTGCAAGCCGCGCGCCGTCAACAGAGGCGCGATCGACACGGGTGGCCGATCGGGCGCAGTGGATTGATCGGCTGGCAGAGTGACGCTGGACGACGGTTTGTCGCCAGACCCCTCCACCATCACCTCAACTCGATCGGCTCGCCCAGCGCGCCCCTGCTCCGCAGATAGGGCGTGAAACGCCTCGGCGGTATACTGCGCGATCGTGCGCGCGATGGATTGATCGGTCAGTTGGCCGGCTAGCGCTGTGCTGAATTCATACAAGCGCAGCGCTTCATGCTCGCGCTGCTGCGCAGCGCTCAAGGCCGTGCGCGTGCGTCCCAGCAGTTGGCTCACCACCACGGCGGTGGCTAGAAACACGGCCAGCACCAGCAAGTCTTGCGGACGCGCCACCAGCAGCGTGAAGCGCGGCTCGATGAAAAAATAGTTGAAGGCGAAGAAGGCCGCCAGCGCAGCGACAATGCCGGGGCCTAATCCCCACAGCAAAGTGCTGATCACGACGGGCAGCAAATACAGCACGGTCGTCACTTCCACGTTGAGGATGTCGCGGATCAAATGCAGCACGCCCGTGATGAGGCCGACGAGCAAGATGGCCAGCAGGTATTCGGCGCTGAGGAAAAGTGGGGAACGCGGCAGACGGCGCATGTCCCTATTATAAGCGAAGACCTACCCGGTCTCCAAAATCGATCAGGTCTTCCGTGCCCGAACAACCGATGCTCTTGTGACGCGCAACCACAGTATAATGTCGATCAGGTCAAGGGAAGAGGCGCTCACACGCCAGACGCAAGCCGGCCTGATGAACTTTGACAATCAAAATCGGTAATGGCTGGCGATCCGGACTCGAGGCTTTAGCCGGTGGTTGCCGCAGAATCCGGCTAAAGCCTCGAGTCCGGATTACCGAATTTGAGCGTCAAAACTCATTAGGGGTTTAGCCTGACAAAGATTGTGATCAACTCAAAAGGAGAATCTAAAATGTCCAAGCGTGTCATCTCATCGCGCGTGCGCCGCTTGTCACTGGTGTTGGGCCTCGCCCTTGCTGCTCTATGGTCGTTGGGCGGAACATTGACGGCAACCACCACCGCTTATGCCGGGCCGGATGTTGCGCTCTCGCCGGCCTCTCCAGCCGGAGGCCCGCTGGTCATCGCCACTATCCCGGTGGGGAAAAATCCCGCCGCCGTCGGCGTCAATCCGACTACCAACCGCATCTATGTGGCGAACAGGTTCAGCGACACCGTTTCGGTGATTGACGGCGCGAGCAACAGCGTCATCGCCACGGTAGCGGTGGGAGCGTTTCCCAGTGGCATCGGCGTCGACCCCAACACCCATCGCGTCTATGTGTCGAATTTTTTCAGTAATACTCTCCTGACCATTGACGGCTTAAGCAATACCGTCGTGGCGACGACGACGATGGGAGCAGCTCCCATCGGGGTCGGCGTCAATCCGAACACCAGCCGCGTCTATGTAGCGAATCAAGACAGGAACAACGTCTCGGTGATTGACACCGTCAGCCAGACTGTGGTGGCGACGGTGACGACGGAAGGTGGTCCCTATGGCGTCAGCGTCAACCCCAACACTAACCGCATCTATGTGACGAACTCTACCAGCAACACGGTCTCGGTGATCGACGGGGTGAACAACACCACCCTCATGACCGTGGCGGTGGGAGGGCGTCCCTACAGCGTCGGCGTCAATCCCAACACCGATCGCGTCTATGTGGCGAATTCTTACAGCGGCACCGTCTCGGTGATTGATGCGATCGGGAACACCGTCGTCGCCACGGTACCAGTCGGGTCAAGTCCTGGCGGCATTGGAGTCAATCCGACCACCAACCGCATCTATGTGGCGAACGCCGGAAGTAACACGGTCTCAGTCATCGACGGCGCGAGCAATACCGTCAGCGCCACCGTATCAGTGGGAGCGAATCCTTTCGGCATCAGCGTCAACCCGAATACCAGCCGCATCTATGTAGCGAACTTCAACAGCGACGATGTCTCTGTGATTGAAGACAAGCCCTATTTAGACCTCGCCAAATCGGTCACGCCTACCACCAATGTGCCCTATCACGGCCTGGTCACTTACACCGTCATCCTCAAGAACACCAACGCGGTCAGCGGCACTTCGGCGGTTGTGACGGATACATTGCCAACGGGCGTGATCTTTGGAGTGTGGATCGATCGGCCTGGCAGCGGCGTCATCCAGAACGGCAAGGCTATCACCTGGACAGGCGTCGTTGCGGCTTCGGCCGATATCACCTTCACCTTTACGGCCACGCATACCGGAAACTACAACGATGTGATTATCAATACGGCCTACTTCAGCGCCGCAACCCAAACAGGGAGCAGTGACGCGGCATTCACTGTAACGTCCCCCTACTACTTGCTCACGATAGGCCACGCAGGCGATGGTGGAGGAATTGTTACGACCAATCCGCCCGGGCCGACTTACACCGTCGGGATGGTGGTCATCCTCACGGCGACGCCGGCCATCAGTTCAACCTTTGCCGGCTGGAGCGGTGACGCGGTCGGCCTGACCAATCCAATCACGGTGACGATGCTGGACAACAAAGCCATCACGGCCACCTTCGCGCTCAAGACCTTCATCATCACGCCGACAACGGACGCGCATGGCAGCCTCACACCTGCAACGCCGCAGACGGTGAATTACGGAGCGAGCCAGACCTTCACGATCACACCGAACACCGGCTATCACATCATCGATGTCGGGGTGGACGGCATCACGCAAGGCCCGATCGATCTCTACGCCTTCACGAATGTCATAGCCAACCACACCATCAGCGCGGCGTTTGGGCTTGATGCCAACACGGTCACGTTGACGATGAACATCACGGGCACCGGCGGTGGAGTGGTCACGCTTAACCCGCCCGGGCCGACTTACATCGCCGGCACCGTGGTCACCCTCACGGCCACGCCGCTGATCAGTTCCACCTTCATCGGTTGGAGCGGCGACGTAAACGGCTCTGCCCCTTCCATGACGGTGACGATGGATGTGAACAAGACGATCACGGCGACGTTTGCCATCAACACCTTTGTCATTACGCCGACAGCAGGCGCGCATGGCGCCATCACGCCATCAACGCCGCAGACCGTAAACTATGGCGCGAGCCAGGCTTTCACGATCACACCGAACACCGGCTATCACATCGCCAATGTCGCAGTGGACGGCATCTCGCAGGGCCCGATCGACCTGTACACCTTCACGAATGTTACGGCCAATCACACCATCAGCGCGGCGTTTGCCGTCAGCGACTACACGTTGACCGTGAGCTATGCGGGCAATGGCACAGGCAGTGTCTTGCTCAATCCGCCCGGGCCGAGTTATGCCGCAGGAACGTTCATCACCCTCACCGCGACGCCGCTGATCAGTTCCACCTTCATCGGTTGGAGCGGCGACGTAAACGGCATAAACAGTCCCATCACGCTGACGATGGATGCTAACAAGTCCGTTACGGCAACGTTCGCACTGAAGACTTACATCATCACGCCGACGACAGGTGCGAATGGCAGCATCACACCCGCGACACCGCAGACGATGAACTATGGCGCGAGCCAGACCTTCACGATCACATCGGACACCGGCTATCACACCGTCGATGTCGGCATCGATGGCATCTCGCAAGGCCCGCTCGGCCTCTACCCCTTCACGAATGTCACAGCCAATCACACCATCAGTGCGGCGTTTGCCGTCAGCGACTACACGTTGACTGTGAGCTATGCAGGCAATGGCACAGGCAGTGTCTTGCTCAATCCGCCCGGGCCGAGTTATGCCGCAGGGACGCTCATCACCCTCACCGCGACGCCGCTGATCAGTTCCACCTTCACGGGCTGGAGCGGCGACGTGAACGGCACAAGCAACCCCATCACGGTAACGATGGATGCGGATAAGTCCATCACGGCGACGTTCGCACTGAAGACCTTCGTCATCACGCCGACGGCAGGTGCGAATGGCACCATCACTCCGTCAACACCGCAGACAGTGAACTACGGCGCGAGTCGGACCTTCACGATTACACCGAACACCGGCTATCACATCGCCGATGTGGGCGTAGACGGCGTCTCGCAAGGCCCGATCGGCCTCTACGCCTTCACGAATGTCACGGCCAATCACACCATCAGCGCGGCGTTTGCCATCAACACCTACGTCATCACACCGACAGCGGGCGCAAACGGCAACATCACTCCACCAACGCCGCAAACGGTAAACTACGGCGCGAGTCGGAACTTCACGATTACACCGAACAGCGGCTATCACATCGCCGATGTGGGCATCGACGGCGTCTCGCAAGGCCCGATCGACCTCTACGCCTTCACGAATGTCACGGCCAATCACACCATCAGCGCGGCGTTTGCCATCAACACCTACGTCATCACGCCGACGACAGGTGCGAATGGCAGCATCACACCCGCGACACCGCAGACAGTGAACTACGGCGCGAGCCAGACCTTCACGATCACACCGAACACCGGCTATCACATCGCCGATGTGGGCGTCGATGGTATCTCGCAAGGCCCGATCGGCCTCTACGCCTTCACGAATGTTACCGCCAACCACACCATCAGCGCGGCGTTTGCGATCAACACCTTCGTCATCACGCCGATAGCGGGCGCGAATGGCAGCATCACACCGTCAACGCCGCAGACAGTGAACTACGGCGCGAGCCAGACCTTCACCATCACACCGAACGCCGGCTATCACATCGCCGATGTCGGCGTCGATGGCATCTCGCACGGCCCAATCGGCCTCTACGCCTTCACGAACGTCACAGCGAATCACACCATCAGCGCGGCGTTTGCCCTCAATGCACCCAACACCTTCACGTTGACGGTGAACTATGC